>CAZMDT010000005.1:11880-28188 GCA_964564965.1 uncultured Planctomycetaceae bacterium
TGGGGGCGGAGGCGTCGTAGCTTTCGCCGTCGAGCTCCATTCGGACGTCACTGCCGTAATGGAGGACGATTTTGGCCACGAGGGTGGAGGGGCGGACGTGGAAGCCGCGGTACCGCGGCACGGGGACCTCGATGCGCCCGATCTCGGCGTAGCGCTTGAGCATGCGGCGGCAGAGGTCCTCCGCCAACGACACGTACGTGCTGGCGTAGGCGAGCGAGTAGTCCATCAGCACCGTCAGCAGCGCCGAGGGGCAGATGAGCGTCTCGGCGCAGTCGGACCCGTTGGCGGGCGCGCCCCTGATGTGCCGTTCGTAGTAGTGGGCGAAGGCGGTCGCCGTCTTCAGCAGGTGGAACACGACGCTGACGTGCCCGCGGAGCACGGGCAGGTCCGCGTCGAGGCCCTCCGTCTCCGTTCCCGAAACGTACGTGTCGTACGTGGACTGGCAGCTATGGAAGCGGTACTGAAGATCCCGCAGCGACTCCTCGTTGATCGGTTCGGGGATGTAGTCGGCGTAGCGCCCGGGGGACACGCCCCGGGCCGCGTGGATGAGCCGGCTCTCCGCCGCCAGATTCAGGAACGCCGTCGCCAGATGCGCCGCCGTCTCCGCCACCGTCTTCGCCGACCGCCGCGCGCCGTCGCCCACCAGCCGCCCGGGCAGCAGCTCCTCCTCGAACGCCTCGCCGTCGACGGGCGGGGGGATGGGCACCTCGAGGCGGCCCGCCTGCTCCAGCAACCCGCGTCCGGCCCGCAGCAGCACGTCGCCGCTGACGTCGAGGGCTTCTTCCGTGGCGCGGGCGAAGTCGCCCTCCACGGGGAGCAACCGGTACGACGGCAGGACCTGGAGGACGTGGAGCAGCTCGTAGCTGGTGTCGGCGAAGAGCTTCACGCCGGCCGACAGCGATCGGAAGCGGTGCCAGCGGCTGTTGGCCCGCGCGCCGTAGGCGTCGAGCATCTCCTCCAACTGCGTCGCCTGCGACAGCAGCTCCCCCACCAGCGGACGGGTGAGGTCGCGTCCGCCGGGCGGGCGCCGGTCGATGTACGCCGCCAGCGCCAGCAGCGGACGAGCCCGCCGGGCAACCAGCGACCGAAACCGCTCCTCATCGAGCACGGCGGTAGCGGCGGGCTCCGTGATGGTGTCGGCCTTGTTCTCGGCGGCCATTCGGCCCGCTCCCACAACTCCGAGCGAACGCGTGCCAGCAGCGCCTCTCCGGGTGCCTCGATTATATCGGCAGAATGGGCGAGGAATGCCAGCATCCCCACGAGGCGGGCCGTGCGGGCAGGAGGGAGCGGGCGGGTGAGGCCGCTGGAGAACCCGCCGAAAGCACCGTCGCCGGACGGGGCTGGCGGTGTTTATCCTGATGCGCTAATCCGTCCGCAGGGAAAGGACCGGCTCATGGGATTGACTCGGCGCAACGGGCGCGCGGCGCTGGGCGCGGCGGGGTTGTGCCTGGTGCTCGCCGCGACGGCGACGGGGGAGGACTGGCCGCAGTGGCGCGGTCCGCAGCGCAGCGGCGTCACGACGGAGCACTCCGGCTGGCCGAAGGGCTGGCCGCCGAAGAAGCTGTGGAGCGCGTCGGTGGGCCCGGGCGCCAGCTCGCCGGTCATCGGCGACGGCAAGGTCTTCGCGATGGGCTGGCAGGGGCACGGGCGCGGCCAGGGCGACGACGCGGTCGTCTGTCTCGACGCCGCCAGCGGCAAGGTGCTCTGGAAGCAGACCTACCGCAGCCGCTACCAGGGACGACACGCCACGGGCGACCAGGGGCGCTACGGCGGGCCGAATTCCACCCCCGCCTATGACGCCGGCACCGGGTACCTGTTCACGCTCGGCATCGACGGCGACTTCCGCTGCTGGGACGCCGCCCGCGGCGGCAAGCTGGTGTGGGCGAAGAACCTCTACGATGAGTACCGCGTGCCGCAGCGCCCGAACGCCGGCGGGGGGAAGCGCGACTTCGGCTTCTGTAGCGCCCCCCTGCCGCACGGCGAGGTGGTGATCCTCGACGTCGGCGGGCCCGCCGGGCTCGTGATGGGCTTCGAAAAGACAACCGGCAAGCAGCGGTGGCGGTCGCAGTCCGCCGAGCTGGCGGGCTCGAACAGCGGGCCGGCGCTGATCACCGTCGGCGGCGCGGAGTGCGTGGCCAGCCTCGGGCTGCGGGCGCTGGTCATCACGCGGATCGACCCCGGCGGCGCCGGGCGGACGGTCGGCCAGACCCGCTGGCAGACGGAGTTCGCCTGCAACATCGCCACGCCCGGGGTGCTCGGCAACAAGGTGGTGCTCACGTCGGCCTACAACATGAGTCGCACGACGATGTTCGAGGTCGCCGCCGGCGGCGGGCTCGCCCCGCGATGGAACGCGCGGGAGCATGCCCTGGTCAGCAGCCCGGTGGTCCACGGCGAGGAGGTGTTCCTGCCCGAGGGGGCGCTGCACTGCCTCGACCTCGCCTCCGGCAAGCGGAAGTGGAGCACCGGGCGCCTCGGCAACGGCTCATGCCTCGTCACGGGCGACGGCAAGGTGATCGCTCAGGGCCGGGGGGTGCTCTGGCTCGTGGACCCCGCCGACAAGGGCAAGGAACTCAGCAGCGTCAAGGGCGTGCCTTCGGGCTGGCCGTCCGTCGCCCTCGGCGGTGGCCTCATCGTGTGCAAGGACAACGGGGGGCGGGTGGCGGCACTGTCGGTCAGTGCGGGTCAGCCTTCGGCTTCGGCGGTCGCGAAGCCGGCCGGGGCCGGGGAATGAAGCCGCCGGGCGACGATGGCCCTGACGGCCTTCGAGGCGGGGCTAGAGGCCCAGCGACTCATCCCGAACGGCAGGGTCCTGGTAGAACTCGAGGATCCCTCCGAGACACTCGAAGAACCCCTTGACCACGTCGGGGTCGAACTGCTTGCCTTCCTCGTCCCGGATGATCTCGAGCGCCTTGTCGAGCGACATGGCGTCGCGGTAGCACCGCTTGGAGACGAGGGCATCGAAGACATCGGCGAGTCCGACGACCCGGCCGATGATGGGGATATTCTCGCCCTTGAGCCCGTGGGGATAGCCTTTGCCGTCCCATCGCTCGTGGTGCGTGAGGGCGACGGCCCTGGCGGCGTCCATGACGTCGTTGAGGGGATCGCCGAGGATCTCCGTGCCGATGACGGGGTGCTCCTGGATGACCTTGCGTTCGGCGTCGTCCAGGCGCCCCGGCTTCTGGAGGATCGAGTCGGGGATGCCGATCTTGCCCAGGTCGTGCATGGGGCTGGCGAACCGGATGACCTCCACCTGCTTTGCCGTCAGCCCCATCTGCTTGGCGATCAGGGTCGAGGCGTGGGTCACCCGGCGGATGTGCCCCGCCGTCTCGTCGTCCCGGAACTCCGCCGCCACCGACAGCCGGATGATCGTGTCCAGGTGGGCGGTCTTGAGCTGCTCCTGGAGCAGGGCGTTGTGGATCGTCACGGCGGCCATCGATGCCAGCGACCGGACGGCGTTGTTCTTGGTGTCCTCGAAGGGCTCGATCTTTCCGCCCTGGCCGATGTGGTTGAACAGCTCGAGCACGCCGATGCGTCGCCCGTCCGGGCAGCGCAGCGGGATCGCGAGGATGCTCTTGACGCGATAGCCGGTGTCCGAGTCGAACTCCCGATTGATGCGGAACGGCGTGCCGTTCGGAAGAACGTACGAGTTGGGGATGTTCGTTTCCTCGCCTGAGGCGGCGACGAACCCCGCCAGGGAATCGTTCGTCAGCGGAAGCTCCTTGTTCAACAGGAGTTCTTTGACCTCCCGGCTGGAGACGCGGTCGTTCTGCGCGACGGCCAGCCTGAGCCTGCCGCCCTTGTGCAGGATGTACAGGTTGCCGCCTTCCGCGCTCGCGAGCTTGCGGACCTCCTGAAGGATCATGTCCAGCATCTTCGGGAGGTCCTCAACCGCCGTCAGGTTCACCCCGATCTGCAGCAGGCTGTGGAGGACTTGCGGATCCTCAGGCGTGACTTCGAGTCGTGCTACTTCTTCCATGGTTGTCCCCTAGACGGCTTCTGTCCCGCCGTTCATGGCAGGACCTATACTCCTCCATCGGCCGGAATCGACTTGACTTTAATTGTGGAGTTGGCGTGTCCGCGAAGATTCCTGGTCAGCCCTCCGCCCCGCCGGGCGCCGGGCGGCCCTCACGGGCCCGCCACGAGGTCCGCCAGCGTGATCGACGCCAGGGCTTCGTCCGTCTTGCGGCGAATGGCTGACACCCGCTCGGCGATCGGGCGGTCCCAGCGCCGGGCGGGTTCGGGCGCGTTGGTGGGGTCGGCCGCCCCGAGAATCCCGGCCACGCTCAGCGTGTCGGCCGGCATGCCCAGCACGTAGGCCTCCGCCTCCGCGCCGGCGACCGCGCAGATCACGCCGGCGTCCGCGAGGCCGGCAAGCACCCGTTGCGCCGCCCCCTCCGGCAGGCCAAGACGGTCGAGGACCTGCTCCCGCGGCACGGGCCCTTTGCCGGCAAGCTGCGGGATTGCCACGGCCAAGGCCCCCGCCAGGAAGTCCCACGGGCCGACGCCGACGGCGCCCTTCCCCTCCGGCGCCCGGAGCCGGTTCGCGTGGGCCGACGCGTAGGCCAGCTCCGCCCCGAACAGAAACAGCAGCCAGCAGACGTACAACCAGATCAGAAACAGCGGGATCAGCCCCATCGCGCCGTAGATGCTGCGATGCTCGACGATGCCGGCGACGTACCGCGAGAAGCCCCACTTCGCCAGGACGTAGAGCGGCACCGCCACCACCGCCCCGGCGATCGCCGCGCCGAACCGCACCCGGGCGTTGGGCATGAGGACGTAGACGGCGGCGAGCAGGAGGATGCCGGCGATGATCGGCTCGGCCCAGGCGAACGTCAGCAGTATCCACGCCATCCCCGGCACGCTGCGGACGGCGTTGCCCGCGAGGGCCGCAACGTAATCCGCCGCCACGAGCGCCACGGGCACGAGCGTGACGGCCGACCAGTACAGCAGCACCCGGCGCCCGAGCGACCGTGTCCGCGGCGCCTCGAAGATGCGGTTCAGCGACCGCTCCGTGCTGGTCAGCAGCCCCAGCGCCGACCAGATCAGCAGGACGACGCCGATGGGTCCGATGCGACCGAGGGTGAGCTTTCGGCCAATCTGGTTGACGAGCCGTTCGAGCTGTTCGGCCACGGTCTGAAGCGGGGCGGGCGCCGTGGCGGGCTGGGTGGTGCCCGGGGCGGTCGCCGCGGGGCCGGCAGCGGACGGCGCCCGCAAGGAAATCTGCTCGAGATTGGCTTCCTGAAGGAGGCGGTGGAGGATGTCGCGGCTGTTGAAGGTGCCGAAGCTCTTGAGCACGAGGAAGAACAGCACGAGGGTGGGGATCATCGCGAAGAGCGTGCGGAACACGAGCGCCGCCGCCATGGTGGCCGCGTTGTGCTCGCGCAGCCGGCGCCCGCACAGGCGCCACAGCCGGATCTGGTAGCGCCCGAACCGCGCCCAGCGCCCCAGCTCGTCGCGCGGGGCCGTCAGGAACCGCTCCACCCCTTCTCGTATGCGCCGGATGATCCTGCTCATCTGTGCCTTCTGTCGGCCGCGAGCGGGCCGGCGGGTTAGCCGGATCGCCGCCGACCCCGCACGTCCCCCGCCCGCGAGACGGTCGGCGGCGACGATACCGCCGCCCGCGCCGGCCGTCAACGCGCCGCCGTGCGGCGCCCGCCGGACTCAGGAATCCTGTGGGCGGCGCCCGCCGCGTGACGATAAGAGCGCGGGCGGGTACAGGTTCGATGGCTATGCGCCTGATCGACGAACGCTTCCGGCACCACCGGGCGCAGTACGTGCTCCAGTGCGCCCTGGCGACCGTCTCGATGTTCGTCATCCTCGCTGTGCTCACGAGCATCTCGAACGCCGCCGTCATCGCCGCCCTCGGCGCCAGCACCTTCATCGTCTTCGCCCTGCCCCACACCAACGCCTCGAACCCCCGGTATCTCATCGGGGGCTACGTCATCGGCGTGGTGGTGGGCTCCGGCTGCCACTGGCTGACGCAGACCGTCCTCCTGCCCGGGCCATTCCTGTCGATCCCCGACCTGCCGGAGGTCGTGTTCGGCGCCCTGGCCGTCGGGCTGTCCACGTTCGTCATGGTCGTGTTCAACGCCGAGCACCCACCGGCCGCGGGGCTGGCGCTCGGGTTCGCCATCCTCGACGAATGGCTCTGGGAGACCCCCGCCGTCGTCCTCGGAGGCATCCTCGCCCTGTGCCTCGTCAAGCAACTGCTCAAGCGGGTGATGCAGAACCTGCTTTAGCCCCGCGTCGATGTCGCCGCCGCGGTTCACGCCCGGCGCTCCGCGGTGTATGATCTAGCCGTCCCATGCGGAACCGGCTGCGCTACTTCCGACCGGTGTGCGATTACCTCGGCCTGCTCGTCGGCGTGTTCGGCGTGCTGATGCTCGTGCCGCTTGCCGGGGGAGTAGCGTTCGCGCGGGCCGGCGTCCACGAAGCCCCCGCCGCCGTGTTCTGGATCCCCGCCGCCGCCTGCATCATCGTCGGCCTCGCGCTCAAGCGAACCCGCCATCTCCAATCGCTCGACAACCGCCGCGCCATGGTCCTCTGCGCGCTCGGCTGGATCGTCGTGTCCGCCATCGGGGCCGTGCCCTTCTACTTCAGCCTGCCGGGCGTCGGCTTCCTCGACGCCTACTTCGAGACCGTCAGCGGCTTCACCACCACCGGCATCACCGTGCTGAGCGGCCTGGAACGCCTCCCCACGAGCATCCTCTTCTGGCGGTCGTTCATCCAGTGGCTCGGGGGGCTCGGCATTCTCACGTTCTTCCTCGCCGTGCTCTACACCGGCGGGGCCGCCCACCGGCTCTTCGGGGCCGAAAGCCACAAGGTCTTCGCCCGCCGCCCCGCGCCCAGCCTGCTGCGGACGCTCCGGCTGCTGTGGCTGATCTACGCGGTGTTCACGGTCGCGCTGATCGCGGCGCTGGTCCTGGAGGGCCTCAGCGGCTTCGACGCCGCGTGCCACGCGATGACGGCGCTCTCGACGGGGGGCTACTCCCCCTACGACGCGAGCGTCGCGCAGTACCGCCTCGACGGGCACCCCCACTACGTGCTCATCGAGTACACGCTGATCGTCGGCATGCTGCTGGGGGGCGTGAACTTCTTCGTGCACTATCGCCTGCTCCGCGGGGGCTTTCGGGCCCTGTGGGACAGCCTGGAGATGCGCCTCTGGTGGCTGCTGCTGGCGGGCGCGACGGCCGTCGTGGCGCTGTCCCGCTTCTGCCAGGCGGGCGCCGAAAACATCCACGACACCCTCCGCGGCAGCCTGTTCCAGGTGACGGCCATCGCCACGACCACCGGCTTCGCCACCGAGGACATCGCCACGCCGCTGTTCCCCCCCGCCGCCAAGATCATCTTCCTGCTGCTGATGGTCATCGGCGGGTGCGTCGGCTCCACCGGCGGGGGCATCAAGGTGCTGCGCGTCGGGGTGCTGCTGCGGATGGCGGGGCGGCAGGTGCACCGGCTGATGTACGGCCCGGCGGTGGTGCAGCCGGTGGTGGTCGACGGAGAGGTGGTCAACGCCGAGGAGCTTCGGCGGGTCGCGGCGCTGTTCTTCGCCTGGGTGGCGCTGCTGGTGTTCGGCGGTCTGGTCACGGCCCTGCTGTCCTCCCACGACGCCCTCGCCTCCGCCAGCGGCATGTTCTCCGCCCTCGGAAACATCGGGCCGTGCTACATCCCCACGCCCCAGATGGCCGGGCTTCATTGGGGCGTCAAGCTCGTCTATATTCTGGGCATGCTGGCCGGCCGGCTCGAAATCCTGCCGCTGCTGCTGCTGCTGAGCCCGAGAACCTGGAAATGAACGCCCGGCGGCCGGGGCCTCACGGCACGCCGCCGCGGCGGACACTCTGGACGGAGAACCGACATGTACATCGTCATCGCGGGCGCCGGGCTGGTGGGTCGCGGTCTGGCCGAACGGCTCATCGAGGAGCGGCACGATGTAGTCGTCATCGACACGGACAAGGCCCTCTGCGAGTGGATCGCCGCCAGCCTGGGCGCCTTGGCGGTCCACGGCAGTGCCACCGACCTGGATATCCTCGACCAGGCGCGGATGGGCGACGCCGACGTCGCCGTGGGCACCATGCGGGCCGACGCCGATAACCTCGCCTTCGCCCTGCTCGCCAAGAGCCTCGGCGCGCCCCGCGTCATCGCCCGCATGCGCGACGTCCGCTACCAGCGCGCCTACGAGGAGGCCGGCGTCACCACGACCATCCACGTCGCCGACGTCTTCATCAAACAGCTCATCCTCGAGATCGAGCAGCCCCATCTCCGCCCCGTGGCCACCTTCGGGGCGGGCAAGGCCTCCGTCGTCGTCGACACCATCCCCGACAACGCCGCCGTCGCCGGCATGACCATCAGCGCCATCGCCGCCGACCCCGACTTCCCCGCCAAGTGCGTCATCACCGGCATCTACCGCCCCGGGCCCCAGGAGTTCGTCGTCCCCCGCGGCTCCGCGGAAATCCACAGCGGCGACCGCGTCTTCCTGGTGGCCGAGTTCGCGAACCTGCGCCGCGCGTCCAAGTTTCTCCGCCGCACCCGATGACGCTCACCTGTGCTTGTCGGGGTCGAAGGCCTTCACCGCCCGCCCGGCCTGGTTCTGCACCCAGGTCGGCGACTGCCCCGGCTTGTGCTCGAAGTACTCCGAGGCGCCGAACTCCAGCTTACCGAACAGCGCCTCGCCGCTGGCGGCGTTGTTCGGCCCGAACGCCACGTTCCGCCACGCCTTCCGGTCCGCCGGCCTCGCCAGGCGGATGCCCTCCGGCTGAACGTAGTCGAACCGGACGCCGTTGAAGCCGCTCGTGTCGCCGGCCAGGTGAAGGACGATGCCCTTGCCCTTCTGCCGCGGCGGCGGATACGGCTTGCCGCCCCTGTCCTTGATGCCGGGCAGCGCCCCGAGCGCCGTGAAGACGAGGTGCGCCTTCGCCGGATCGGCGCTGTGGACCTGGAGCCTCGCCCCCTCGGCGGCGTAGAGGCCCGCCTTGCGGCTCTTCGGCCCGCCCTCGCACCCGAGCGCCACGTAGGCGTCGCGCGTGAGGGGGCGCTGCGGCGAGCCGGCGCGGAAGACTCCGCCGCGGTAGACGTTGATGTTGAGCTGCCCGACGGTGGCGTGGCGCCCGGTCATCAGGACGGCCCCGGACTGCACCTCCACGGTCGCCCCGTCGAACACGCCCACCGTGCCGCGGTTCGTCAGCGCGCCGTACACGAACAGCCCGTTCACCACCGCCGTGCCCTTGATGACCATCACCTCATCGTCCACGGACACGCTGCCGACGAACTCGACGGACCCGTCGCCGTACTTCATGATCATCAGCCGGTGCGTGATGTTGTGCGGGTCGTCGAAACCCTCGACGATGCGCTCGTCCCGAAGCCCCGCCGCCGTCGCGGGCGCGCCCGAGCCCTTGTCCTGCCGGAAGACCGTGTGCCCCGAGCCCAGGAACCGCACGAAGCGAATCGACCCGCCCCGCTTGACCCACGCGTTGCCCCCCAGCAGCACCTCGCCGTGCCAGTGCTCCCCCTGCACGCGGGCGTTCCGCTCGATCGTCAGGTGCCGCACGCCGATGCCCCGCGCCTTCACGTGGTAGAACTTCTCCCCCGCCGGAAGCAGCAGGTCGGTGTCCTTGTCGGGGCCTGTGGCCGCCTGCCGCCCGCCCGTGCCGTCCGCCGCGAACTCCACCCAGCTCCCCGCCTGCCGGGCGTCGCCGTCCTGCCCCGGATGCGCCCACACCAGCAGCCGCGCCGCCCGCCATGCCGACTTCGCGTACGCCGGGGCGCGCTTCTCGTCCTCGGCGGCGTCGCCCCAGACGACCTCGCCGCGGCACTGCGCCTCCTCGACCGTCAGCTTCCGCGGCGGGTTCAGCTCCCGCCGACGCCCCCCCACGCTGATCGCGCGGACGTCCTTCGCGCTGAAGCTCTGCGCCATGCCCGACGTCGCCGACCGGACGATCACCCGCCCGCCGTGCTCGATGACCACGGCCGCCGGCACGTTCACGCCGTCCACCAGCTCCACGGCGGCCTGGGCGGCCTGTGGCGCTTCGGCCGCGTGCGCCGCCGCCGCGGCGGCCACGACCGCCCCCGCCACGAGCCATCTCGCCGCAACCGAAACCCCGCGCCGCCGAACCGCGTTGCTCGAGCCAAAGGCCATTCGTGCTCCTCCGCTATGCCATTGCCTGCGGATGCTCATCCGAAACCATGTCCAGATCGGCCGCCGCCGCGTTCGATTCCACCTGCTGCACCGTCTTGCAGCCGGGGATCACGCACGCCACGGCCGGGTGCTGGAGGCACCACGCCAGCGCCCATTGAGCCATCGGCACGCCGGGGGGCACCTCTTCGGCCTGGAGCTTCAACACGCGGTCGATGGCCTCGCGCCGCTCCTTCTCGCGGTGCCACCGCCCGCGCACGTCGTTCTGCGGAAACGTCGATTCGTGCGTGTACTTCCCGCTGAGGAACCCGCTCGCCAGCGGTACACGCGCCAGCACGCCCAGCCCCTGCCGCACCGCCGCGGCGAACATGCCCTCCTCGGCCGTGCGGTCCAGCCGGTTGTAGAGTATCTGGAGCGCCTCCGCTCCCACGCGCCCCGCGCCGTCGGCCTGGTGCTGCCTGCCCGATGAGGTGATCGACACGCCCAGGTGCCGCACCTTTCCCGCCGCCACCTGCTCGTGCAGCATCTCCCACAGCTCGGGCGAGTCGAACGCCTCGTCCGGGCCGCTGTGGAACTGGTACAGGTCCACGTGGTCCGTCCGCAGGGCACGCAGCGAGTCATCGAGCTGCTTCCGGACGGCGGCCGGGTCGTACGCCGTGTCCCGCTCGAACGGCGCGTTGAACGTGTGCCCGAACTTCGTGGCGAGGATGAAGCGGTCGCGGCGTCCCTCGACGGCCCGCCCGATGAGCTGTTCGGACAGGTGGTCGCCGTAGCACTCGGCCGTGTCGATCAGGTTGATGCCCAGCTCCTCCGCCCGCCGGAGCATGGCGTCCACCTCGTCCTGGCGGAAGTCTTTGCCCCACTCGCCGCCGAACTGCCAGGTGCCGACGCCGACGACGGACACCCGAAGCTCCGTCTTCCCGAGCCTGCGATACTTCATGGTCGCCTCCTGCCGCTCTGGTGATCGCTCGAGCCATTCTACCCGATGGCCGGCGCCGGCCGCACGCCTCCCCGGCCCGCGAAAGACCCAAACCCCACGGGCCGGGCGCCACGGGCTCGCCCACGCCCCGCCGGCGGCGAGGACGCCGACTTCTTGCGCGTTCTTGCGCATTCTTGCGCATTCTTCCCGGTTCTTGCGCGTCCTTGCGCATTCTTGCGCGTTCTTGCGCGTTCTTGCGCATTCTTGCGCATCGGTGTTGATGTAAGGCCATTCATAAGAAAGCTTTACAGATTCGGCCGCGCACAAAGAGCGTGCCTTTGGCTTTGTCAATGGTACAAGAGGCCAAATATCGACCGAGGATCGAAGGTCGGAGATCGAACGTCGAAGACGAGCCGCGGGCGGGTCCGTCGGCCGGTCCGTCAGTTGGTCGGTTGGTCGCCTCATGCCACTCTTGCCGTATCCAGTCCCACGGCCTCCAGGTCGGGCGGGCTTCGGGCCTTTCCGTTCTCCACCGGGCGGGCAACGGTGCCCGACCACCAAACGTTATCTGCATAACATATGTTGCATGGAAAATCAAGGCTCTGCCAGGAATTTCTGCGGGTCGCCCTCAGGGGGGAAGTGTCGCTTCGAGACAGAGGCCCGGAGGCAGGCGGAGGACTGAAGGCCTTCGGCCGCGGCGGCCGAGATGCGCCGCCACAGCAAATGGGTATGGGTACAGGCACCGGGCAGACAACGCCGCGGAGCCAGTCCCCATCTGCCCGAGCAGAACAAGGGCTGGCTGATCCCGCGATCGGCGATAGAATCGTCAGAAAGGCCGGCGGCGGCCGTCGGCCGAGGAACCATCCGGGAAATCCCGGCTCAGAGGATGAGGAATCCACAAGTGTCGATCAGCATGCTTCTGCCGTTCGCGGCCGCCGCCTCGTTGGTCGGCGTCGCCGGAGCCATCGCACAGGACCGCGCCGCTTCAGCCCCCGCCGGCGCCCCGGCCGGCTCTGCGAACCTGCCACCCGACAGCGCCTACTGCCGCGTCGAGGGCGACCACCTGACCATCGATGGCAAGCCCGTCCGCTTCTGGGGCGCCATCGGCTCCTTCCCCGGCAAGCAATTGACCCTCAACAACGACCCCTACTACAACCAGCGCGAGGGCATCCGCCGCGCGAAGGTCGTCGGCTTCAACATGTATCGCATCTGGCACCTGGACTTCAACGACAAGGCCGTCAAGGGCGATCTCTCGCGTACCGACATCTCCGACTTCTTCGTCGCCGAGTGTGGCCGGCAGGGCGTCAAGCTCTGGGCGGCGGGCTTCGGCGGAGGGGCGCTCTATCTCGACGAAGTCGACGCGTCCGCGAAGGTGGTCGACGACCCCAAGACCCGCGACGCCTGGGCCGAGGCGGTCAGGAGCATGTGCCGCGAGCAGTGGTGGAGCAAGAAGGCCATGTCGCTGCTGACCCCGGCGGTGGCGTGGGACGAGCGGCTGGAGGCCCTGGCGATCGCGCAGATGCGCCGGAAGGCCGGTCACGTCAACATCCACACCGCCCTGCGCCACGCCGACGATCCCACCATCGTCGTCTGGGAGCTGACCAACGAGCAGTGGTGGATGATGAACATGTTCAACGGGCGGTGGCAGAAGCTCCCGGCGTACTTCCGGGCGAGCCTGATCGCCAAGTGGAACGGGTACCTGACCAGGAAGTACGGCCGCCAGGATGCGCTGGTCGAGGCCTGGGGATTCCTGTTCCCCGGGGAGGACCTCGCCAAGGGCACCGTGCTGCTGGCCCCGATGGCCGAGGCCAAGACGGCCGCCGCGCTCAATGACACCAACCCCGCGGCGCTGGAGGTCTTCAGGACCATTCCCACTCCCATCGGCCGCGACCAATGCACGGCCGCCCGGTCGGGCGACGTGATCGAGTTCCTGCTGGACACGATCGTCTCCCACAAACAGCGGCTCGCCAGGGAGCTCAAGACCTGGGGCAAGAGCTGCCGCCTGAGCCCGCTGATTTTCGACACGGGCATCGGCCAGAGCATCCACGCGCAGTACGTGCTGCAGCAGGGCGACGCCGTCTCGCACGCCAGCTACATGGAAGGCCTTCAGCTCAACGGCAACAACGCGATCCCCGCGAAGAACAAGCGCTGGCCGTACTACTCCGGCCTGGACACCCCGCCACAGATGTGCAACGACGTGCCGTGGCTGGAGCACAATCGGCCCATCAACAAGCCGTTCCTGTGCTACGAGACGCAGTTCGGCTCGCCGTCGAAGTACCGCGCCGAGTGGCCCATCCGCCTGGCCGCGCTGGGCTCGATCCAGGACTGGAGCGCCGCCTGCTACCACTACTGGACGTTCGACAACTACAAGCCCCTCGCCGAGGATCGCTACGCCGGGCTGCCGCTGGCGCGGCCCGGCCCGGGCGCGTTCCAGTACGACTACACCAGCGACGAGCTTGAGCAGGCCACGCTGCGGGCCGGGGGGGCGGTTTTCCGCCATCACGTCGTCGGGCCGGCCGCGCGGCCGACGGTCTTCCGGTACGGCAAGCCCGCCCTGCTGGACCCGCAGAGCATGGACTACGGCGGCGACTACGGGCACACGGGCCTGATGGACATGATGCACACGGCCTACGCCTACGGCATGCGGCTGGAGATCGACCCCAACCAGAAGGAAAGGGTCAAGATCGACGGTCCGGTGGTCCGGCACGACCACTTCAACAAGCCCAACCCGATCCAGCCGACCGACCAGGTCACCTACGACTATCAGAAGGCCATGCTAACGATGGACGCCCCGGGCGTGGCCGCGTACACCGGGTTCCTGGGCCAGTATGGTGCCGACGTGGTGAAGTTCGCCAACGGCGTGGAGCTGCGCGACATCCGGCACGTCGATGCCCCGGGCACGCCCTTCCCGGCCGGCGAGGAGAAGTTCACGAGCTTCACGCTGGTGAGCGAAGACGGCAAGCCGCTGGCGCAGTGCTCCAGGGCGGTGCTGGCGCTGGTGTCGTCGGCGGCCAACACGGGCCTGGCCTTCAACAAGAAGGCCGACGGCTCCTACGTCGCCAACTGGGGCAAGGCGCCGGTGCTGTTCACGCGCCTCGCCGCGACGGTCGTCGCCAAGCCGCTGGCGGGCATGAAGTGGCGGATGATCGACTTCAACGAGAAGGTGCTGGCCGAGGGCACCATCGGCGACGACGGCGTACTGAAGGTCCCCGCCGACAAGCCGGTCTGGCTGACGGAACTGAGCCGGTAGGCGCTACCGGCCGGGCTCACAGACACAAACGGCAGCCTGCCGGTTTGAGGCGGCGGCGGATGCCACCGCCGGGCGCCTGGCGATGGACTGCGGCGGGGTGATGTCCCCGCGCTGGCCCCGGGCGTTCATGACGGCGATTATCGCCGCCGGGCGGCCCGCGGGCAGGCGAGCCGCCGGTCCCGCGGGTGCGGCGGCGCGGGCTCCGCGCTGCGGGTCTCCGGGTCGCCGTTGAGGACGTTCGGCGGGCCCGCGCGGGGGCAGGGGCAAAAGGCTTTGACAGCGCCGGGGGGTGGGGCATAGACTGCGCGGCCCGCCCGGGCCCGCGCCTGCGGGCGGGCGGATGCGGCCCCACCGACGTGCACGTGCCTCCCCGCTTCTGCGACGGCGGTCGTGTCGCCCGGCCCGGAGAACCCGACAAACAGCAACCGGCGAAGGCCGGCAACGGAGAGCAACCGATGGCCAGGAAGAAACCGAAGTACGTGTACTTCTTCGGCGGCGGCAAGGCCGAAGGCCAGGCCGCCATGAAGCAACTGCTCGGCGGCAAGGGCGCCAACCTCGCCGAGATGAGCTCGCTGGGCATCCCGGTGCCCCCGGGCTTCACCATCACCACGGAGGTCTGCGACCTGTACTACAAGCTCGGCGAGCGGTACCCCGAGGGGCTCGACGGGGAGATCGACGCCAACATCGCCAAGCTGGAGAAGGTCACGGGCAAGACATTCGGGCGCGGGCCGAACCCGCTGCTGGTGTCGGTGCGGAGCGGGGCGGCCGTCAGCATGCCGGGCATGATGGACACGGTGCTGAACCTCGGTCTGAACGACGGCACGCTGCGGGCGATGATCGAGCTGACCGGGAACGAGCGGTTCGTGTGGGACGCCTACCGGCGGTTCATGCAGATGTTCGGCGACGTGGTGCTGGGGATGGAGCACGAGCACTTCGAGGAGGCCCTGCAGACGGTCAAGGACGCCCGCGGGGCGAAGCTCGACACGGACCTGGACGTGGCGGGGCTGAGGGACGTCGTGGAGGCCTACAAGCGGGTGTACCGGCACGACGGGAAGGCCTTTCCGCAGGACTCGCGCCGGCAGCTCCAGGCGTCCATCGACGCCGTCTTCGGGAGCTGGAACAACCCGCGGGCGAACAAGTACCGGGAGATCAACGACATTCGCGGGCTGCTGGGCACGGCCGTCAACGTCCAGACGATGGTCTTCGGCAACATGGGCGCCGACAGCGGCACGGGCGTGGCGTTCACGCGTGACGCGGCGACGGGGGAGAACCGGTTCTACGGCGAGTTTCTGATGAACGCGCAGGGCGAGGACGTGGTGGCGGGCATCCGCACCCCCGAGCCCATCAGCCAGCTCGCCGGGCACGACCGCAAGAGCTACCGCGA
Organism: uncultured Planctomycetaceae bacterium; assembly: GCA_964564965.1. Taxonomy (GTDB): domain Bacteria; phylum Planctomycetota; class Phycisphaerae; order SM23-33; family SM23-33; genus CAZMDT01. The sequence goes on from CAZMDT010000005.1 coordinate 27,563, forward strand.
GCTGGTCGCCATCCGCAGGAAGCTCGAGCAGCACTACCGCGACATGCAGGACGTGGAGTTCACCATCGAGCGGGGCAAGCTCTGGATACCGTCCAGGAAAACGTCCTCTATATTCTCCAGACGCGGACGGGCAAGCGGACGGCGGCGGCGGCCGTCAGGATCGCCGCGGACATGATGCGGGAAGGCCTGATCGACGAGAAGACGGCCGTCCTGCGCGTCGAGCCGAAGGCGCTCGACCAGCTCCTGCACCCCGTGTTCGACGAGAAATCGGAGGCCGCCGCCGAGCAGATCGCCCGGGGGCTTCCCGCCAGCCCCGGGGCGGCGACGGGGCGGCTCGTGTTCACCGCGCACGAGGCCGAGCAGTGGGCCGCCGACGGCAGGGGGGTCATCCTCGCCCGCGTCGAGACGAGCCCCGAGGACATCGGCGGGATGAACGCGGCGAAGGGCATCCTCACGAGCCGGGGCGGCATGACGAGCCACGCCGCCGTGGTGGCGCGGGGCATGGGCACCTGCTGCGTGGCCGGCTGCGGCGACGCGGTGATCGACTACAGGAACAAGACGCTCACCGCCGGCGGCAAGACGCTGAACGAGGGCGACTGGATCAGCCTGAACGGCTCGACCGGCAC
>CAZMDT010000006.1:0-21111 GCA_964564965.1 uncultured Planctomycetaceae bacterium
GGCGCTTTGGCGGTCGATCGCCAGCTCGACGAGCCGCTGGGGGGCCTTTTCGCCGCGGCCGCCGCCGCCATGGCCATGGCCCACTGCCGCCGGGGCGCCACCTTCGCCTGGCGCGGAACCGCCTACGCCGCCGACGGCCATGCCGGGGGGCAGTAGCCCAGGCGCCGCGCCTCAGCGCGCAACCGACTGCGCCAGGGCCTCATAGGAAGGCCCTGGGTCCGGCTCGAAGTCCAGCGTGTGGGCGGCGTCGAGTTCGACGACCTTCGCCCGCCCGCCGGTCAGCCGGTCCACGGCGGCACGCGTGGCCGCGCTATTGATGATCCGGTCGCGCCCGGCGAGGATGAGTGTCGTGGGCTGCCGGAGCCGCCCCGTCGGCAGGCGGCGAAGCATCCGGTCGAGCCGCCGGCTGGCATAGAGGAACCGGGCGGTCGCCCGCGTGAGCCGGAAAGGGTCGCGGCGGAGGTACTCGCGCATCGCCTCGTTGTCGGTGAACAGCGCGGGGTCGCTGAGCGGAATGCCAAACCGCCGCCGCGGACAGCACAGCAGCGCCGCCGCGACCCGGAGCTTCTGGCCCGCCGGCAGGTCGACGCGCGGCACGATGCCCGGGGCCACAAGCGTCAGCCCGACGAGCGGCGCCGCGGCCCCGCGCAGCGCGGCATATGCGGCCAGCAGCTTGCCGCCCCAACTGACGCCGACGGCGTGGAGGCCCGCCGCGCCGGCTTCCTCTACAATGAAGCTGCAGGCGGCGTCGAGGTCGCCGAAGAGCTGCCGGGCGGAGCGGGCGTCGCCCCGGTTCTGCCTGGCGGCGCCGCTGCCCCGGCGGACCGGCATGTAGACGGCGTGCCCGGCCGCCGCCAGATGAGCCGCCGAGCCGGCGAACCAGCCCGGATGCGACTGGATGCCGTGCAGGTACACCACGGGCGTCCGGCGGGGCCCTCGCGGGCGGTGGACATAGAGGCCGGTGACGAAGCCGTCCGGCAGGCGGAGCGTAAGCCGTTGCGGGCGAAGGGATTCCGGCAGCGGGCGTGGCAGCGGCAGCGATGGCTGGTCGTCGGAAATCATGGCGGTGTACGTCTAGTCAAGGCGGCCCGTGAAGCCGCCGATGACGAGAACGATGGACCAGGCCCCTATCATGTGCGACGCGCGGCCACACGCCGGCAACGCCAGCGACGGCGCCGCCCCGGCCCGGCCGGGGCCGCTGCGCGCGTTCATGCGGAAGCGCCTCTCCGGGCGCGCGGGACGCGTCGTCCTGCTTGTGCTCTTCCTCTGCATGCTCAATGCCTTCGACCTGGCGTTCACGCTGCTGGCCTACCGCATCGGGCACTTCAGCGAACTGAACCCGCTGGCGGCGCGCCTGCTGAATCACACGGCGTCACTGGTGGCACTCAAGCTGACGGCCGTCGCGGCGGCGTCGGCCATCTTCATCATCTTCCGGCGGCACTGGCTGACGGAGCTGGCGTGCTGGGTGTTCAGCGGCCTCTACACGGTGCTGTCGTTCATCTGGATGCTGTACTACTCGAGGCCGGTTCGCTAGGTGCGGGTCTGGCCGCGGGCCGCCGGCGCGACATGGTGCGGACGGCCAGGGGGCGTTCGCGCTTGGGCCCGTGCTCGAAGGGGCGCCTGGCGAGCAGGATGGGGCGCCGCTGGCCGACGTTCACCAGCAGCCCCAGCGCCACGCCGTTGGCCACCAGCGAGGAACCCCCGAAGCTCACCAGCGGCAGCGTCATGCCCGTGATGGGCAGCAGCCCCATCGTCATGCCGACGTTGATGGTGATCTGCGCCAGCAGCAGCGCCAACACCCCCACGGCGAGCAGCCGGCCGAACGGGTCGTAGGTGATCACCGCGATCTCCATGCCGAACAGGAAGATCACCGCGTACAAGGCGAGGACGGCGGCGCACCCGGCGAAGCCCCACCGCCCGCCGACGACGCTGAAGATGAAGTCGGTGTGGTCGTCGGGCAGAAGCGCCAGGTACGTCTGGGCGTCGGCGTCCTCGCCCCAGCCGGTCAGCTCGCCGGCGGCGAGGGTGGTCTTGCTCTTGCGCTGCTGGTAGCCGCGCCCCATGGCCACGTCGCGGTCGCCCTGGCGAAGCCAGCCGTCGATCCGCTTGAGCTGGTGATGCGCCATCAGCGCCAGCGGCGCCGCCAGCACGGCGTATTCCTTGTTGGCGTGTCGGAACGTCCAGTAGGCCGTGCGCCGCCGGTCCGCGGAGTCAACCGCGTCCATGTCCGCCCCGACGTGCCGCGGCACCGGCACGAAGATCAGCGCCGTGGCCAGCGCGACGATGCCCAGCAAATGGCGCCACTTTGCCCCGGCCATGAACAGCATGACGTACAGCGTCGGCAGGAACAGCAGGCTCGTGCCCAGGTCGGGCTCCTTGAGGACCATCGCCATCGGCACCAGCGTGAGCAGCAGCGGCACCACCAGCCCGCGCAGGCGGCGGTAGTTGTCGCGGTAGCGCAGGTACCACGCGAGCATGACGATGTAGGTGACCTTGGCGATCTCGGACGGCTGGACCTGAAGCGGCCCCAGCGCGATCCAGCGGTGCGAGTGGCGGATTGGCGGCAGGAAGAACACGAGCACCAGCAGCCCGAGCGTCAGGGCGAACAGCGGATACGCCAGCCGCCCGATCCGCTGGTACGGCACGACCGTCGCCGCGGTGAACGCCACCAGCGCCACGGCGGCGGAGATGAGCTGCCGCGTGACGAAGCCGGTGGCCTGGCCCTCGGCCTGCTCGGAGGCCCGAACCGCCAGCACGCCGATGACCATCAGGGCGAGCATCGACGCGATGATCGGCCAGCTCGTGTACCGCAGGTATTTCCGGATAGCAGGGGGCATCGGGTCGGTTTCTCAGGGCAGGCAGCCCATTTCGCGGCAGATGCGCAGGGCCTCCCGGGCGATGGGGACGGCGTTCCGGCCCCCGCCGCCGACGGCGTACTCGACGACGATGGCGAACGCCACTCCGCGGCGCTCCGCCGGCGCCCGGCCGTGCTGGCCAGGCCCGAAGGCGAACCCCGCGAACCACGCCATCTCGTTGCGCTGCCTCTCGTACGCGTCGATGGTGCCGTCGCCGTTCAGGTCGGCCGCCTTTGCCGTCGCCGTCCCCGTCTTGCCGTGGACCACCACGTCGCGCAGCTCCGCCGGCGTCGGCTGAAAGTACCTCTGCGCCGTCCCGCCGCGCTCGTTCACGACTTTGCGCATGCCCTCGGCGACGGCGGCCACGTACGCCGGCTCCAGCGGCAGGTCGCGTGGCGGCGCCGACCGGCCGTCATGGATGAGCACCACCGGCTGGTACCGTCCGCCGCGGGCGATGGTGGCCATGGCATTGGCCACGTGCATGGGCGTGGCGCCGAGGAAGCCCTGCCCGATGGCGATCTGCATGGCGTCGATGGCGACGGGCTGGTACGGCCGCTGCCCGCGCCGGCGCCGCGCCGCGTTGTACCGCGCCAGCCACTCGCGCGTGGGGACGGTGCCGGCCTTCTCCTCCGGCAGGTGGGTTCCCGGCGGGGCAGCGAATCCGAACGCCGCGAACCACTCGCTGATCCGCTCCAGCCCCAGCCGGGCCGCCGCGCGGTAGAAGAACACATTGCAGCTGTGCTTGATGGCCTCGACGACGTCGACGTCGCCGTGGCCGGGCATGCCGCGCCAGTACGTCCAGCAGTGCAGGTACACGCCGCGCCCCACGAGCAGTTGCCCGTCGCAGTGGAACTGCGTGCCGAGGGAGATGCCGTGCCTGGGGTCGGCGGCGCCGAGTGCGGCGAGCGCGGCGACGGGCTTGGCCGTCGAGCCGGGCGGGTAGCGCCGGGCCACGCAGCGGTTCAGCAGCGGCAGGTGGCGCTTGTTGGCGATGAGGTCGGCGTAGTCGAGCCGGTAGCGGTTCGGGTCGTACGTCGGCACCGAGACCATCGCGAGCACCTCGCCGTCCGGCACGGAGACCACGACGATGCACCCGTCGCTCGGGCGATTGCCCTCGCGCGAGCCCGTGGCGATGTTCTGCTCAGCCGTCATCCGGCGGAACAGCTCCGCCAGCCGGCGCTGAAGGTGGATGTCCAGCGTGATCCGGACGGTCCCCCCGGACTCGCCCTGGTGCTCCTCCAGCACGTCGAAGCCGCTGCCGCGGCGCTTCAGCACGCGGTAGCCGCGCCGGGAACGCAGCACGTCCTCGCAGGCTTTCTCCACGCCGCTCTTGCCGATCAGGTCGCCGTCGAGGTAGTCGTTGAGCATACGCCCCAGGCGGTCGAGGCCGTCGTTGGGAGCGTTCAGCGCCTCTTGCTCCTCGCCGCTGACCTCCCCCACCAGACCCACGACGTGGCACGCCGCCTCGCCGTACGGGTAGTACCGGCTGTAGCCCCGCTCGACCGCCGCCCCCACCATGTCGCGCAGGCGCATCTTCAGCCTGGCGCCCGTGGCGTCTTCCAGGCCCGTCAGCACCGCGTGCGCCTCGTGCTGCTCCCGCACGTCAACGAGCGCCACGCCGCGCGCCGCCGCCACGTGGCGGCGGATCGCCTCGACCCGGCGAACCACGCGTGCCGCGTTCTCCTCGAGTTGCTCGCGCGGCACCCCGCAGATCTCCACGGCCAGCCGCCAGGTGTCGGCCGCCCGCTCCTGGTAGAGGCGGTCGGCACGCTGCATCGAGACGGCCTCCTCCCGGGCGATGCGGCGCTGCTGACGGAGAATCCACGCCGGGTCTTCGACCAGGAACCCCCACTCCAGGCAGAACTGGTGCGACAGGCGGTCCACCGCCAGGATCTCCCCGTTGCGGTCGAGGATCTGCCCCCGCAGCGCCGGCAGCGGGGCCTGGGCCTGTAGCGCCCGCGTGGCCTGGTCGCGGTAGTCGGCCCCGCGCACAAGCTGGAGATAGCCCAGACGCCCGAGCAGCACCGCGAACAGCGCCGCCGTCACGGTCATCAACAGCTTCAGTCGCCTCTTGTACATCGCTCCATCCGGCGGCCGCCCCTACCGCCTGCCAAATCCGCGCGCCGGCGCAGTCATCAGCAGGGGCTGGATTCGCCTGAGGCCCCAGCACCCCACCGGCGTCAGGACGGCCGTGTATGCCGAGTTCGCCAACACCTGAAGCAGCATCTGCCCATAGAACGCCCAGGTCATGCTGCCCAGCGCGAGCAGCGCCTGCACGGACGCGGCGGCGCCGTGCGTAACCGCGCAGAAGGTCAGCCCCAACAGCGCCTGGGTGCCGATGCGCTCTCGAAAGAGCGCCTCGCGGACGCGGTGGACGCCGCCGGCGGCCAGGACGTAGACGATGGCAAGCGGCCCGAGTGCGGTGGTGCCGCCGGGCCCGCCCGCCGCCGTCAGGTCGAGCGCCATCCCCAGCACCCACCCGGCGAGCATGGCGTCGGCGGTGGACCGCACGTGCAGCGCCACGAACACCGCCACCACCGCCAGCAGGTCCGGGCCGACGCTGCCGACGCCCAGCCCGTGCAGCCGAAGCTCGCTGGCCAGCGTCGTCTGTACCAGCGTCGCCACGTAGGCCGCAATGAGGAACGGAATCCAGCGCATCTACCTGTCCGCCTCGGGCGCCTGGGTGACAACGATGAACACGTGGCGTAGCCCGTCGAGGTCGGCCGTCGGCGCGGCGCGGACGATCGCGCAGCCGGACTTGTCCGGGTCGGGGGCCACCTCGACCACCTTGCCGATCGCGACGGGGGCGGGCAGGTACTCGTCGGGGCAGGTCGCCAGGAGGTCGCCCGGTAGGACGTTGTCGCTGAGGCGTACGTCGGCAACGGCGAGGTACGTGCCGTCGCCGCGCGCCACGCAGTCGATCGGGCGGTTGTTGCCCCGCAGCTCGTCCAGGCTCGACAGGGCGAACACCCGCAGGAAGTGCGTCGTGACGGCGTAGGGGTCGCCGCCGGCCGGGGCGGCGCCGCCGCGCGGCGCCACGCCGATCAGCCGCGCCGCCAGCAGGCGCTCGATCGCGGCGGCGCTCGGCTCGCCGCGCAGGCTCTCGATGGTCCGCCGGGTGATGGGCCCGTTGTAGGCGACGATGGCGAGGACCGCGCGGGCGTCGTCGTCCAGCTCGGGGGCCGTCGCGTGGTCGAACAGCCGCGCCAGCTCCTTCCCGTCGCGCAGCGGCTCCGTTCGCGAGTTGTCCTTCTCGATGATGGTGATCCGGCGCGGGCCGGCGGCGTTGACGAGGCGGTGAATGCGGGCGCGGACCTCGTAGGCGGGGTCGATGACGAGCTGCAAGGTGGCGCCGAAAGCCCACGCGTGCGTGACGCGCCCGACGAGGGCGGTCTCGGTGAGGGCGGGCAGGTCTTCGTCGAGGGCCTTCGAGCGGTCGGTGAGCAGTCGGCGGGTGGTGACCGCCGCCGGCGGACGCGCCCCGCGCGACCGCCCGGTGTTCAGCAGCCCGGTCCGCCCGTACGCCAGCGCGTCGCGGAGGACGACGCGCGCCGGGATCAGCGTGTACCCGTATCGCGAGGGCGGCACCTGCCCGTAGATGGAGGCGATGGCGGGGATCTGGTGGCGGAGGGCGTCCACCTCGGCCTGGAGGTCCGCCACGTACGCCCGCAGGACGTCGTTCTCGCGCTCCAGGCGGTGGAGGTCGTCCTCGGTGACCTTCACGGGTTTTCCGACGTGGCTGCGGATGGTGGTGGTGAGGTAGATGCCGGCGTCGCCGAAGGGCGCCAGCACCCACTGCGCCCGGAGCCTGATCCACCCCGCCAGCGACGGCCCGAACAGGGCGGCCACCGCCGACAGGCACATCAGGCCCACGAGCAGCCGCTGCTTGGTCAGCTTGGCAAGGAGTCTCATGGTTCAGCGCCAGCCGTCGCTGGAGGGTATGATAACGCGGGCGCCGCGGGCGGGCAACGCCGCCCGTGTGCCGGCGGGCGCGGGAAGCGGCTTCAGCCGCGGTCGCGGGCGACCGCCAGCAGCTCGTCCACGTACCGCCGGTCGTTTGCGCAGACGGGCACCTTGTGCTGCCCCCCGAGCTTGCCCCGGCGCTTCATCCACTCGTAGAACGTGCCCTCCGCCACGGCCGCCACCTCCACGCACGTCATGCCCACCTCGCCGGCGCGCTTCACCGAGTAGTCGTTGTTCAGGCGCTTCAGCTCGGCGTCGACGGCCGTGGCGAAGGCCGCCTCCCCCCCGGCCGGCAGCCTGTCGAACTCGATGACGTACTGGTGCGCCCCGACTCGCCGCCCCTCGCCGGGGTAGAGCGGGGCGGCCGTGTACTCGGCGACCGCCGCGCCGGTTTCCTTCGCGGCGGCCGCCACCGCCGACGACACCTGCTCGCCGATGATGTTCTCCCCGAAGGCGTTGATGAAGTGCTTGTTCCGCCCGGCGAAGACGATCCGCGGGGGGCGGACGCTGGTGAACCGGACGACGTCGCCGAGGTCGTAGGCCCACAGACCGGCGCACGTGGAGAGCACCACGGAGTACGGCACGTCGGTGGTGACCTCCCGGAGGGTCAGGCGCGGGGCGCCCGGCTCGCCCCACTGGCTCAGCGGGACGAACTCGAAGAACAGGCCGTTGTCCGTGAGCAGCTCCATGCCCGGCTCGCCCGCCTCCGCCTGGATGGCCACGAAGCCCTCGCTCGCCGGGTACACCTCCTCAAACTCCAGCCGGTGCCCGGGGGCGAAGTAGCCCTCGAAGCTCCTGCGGAACGGGGCGAAGTTCACGCCCCCGTGGACGAACAGCTCCATGTGGGGCCAGACGGTGCTCATCCCGCCCGCCGGGTCCACGCCTCGCAGCTGGCAGATGCGGTCGAAAAGAATCTTCACCCAACTCGGCATGCCCGTGACGAAGCGCACGTCGAGGTCGGCCTCGCGCCGGGCGACCTTCTCGACCTTCTGTTCCCACGAATCGAGCAGCGCGAGCTTCTTGCCCGGCTCGTAGTGCCGCGTGATCGGCCAGAAAATCGACCGCGTCGCGATGCCCGACAGGTCCCCCAACAGTCCGCCGCCCTCGGTTTCGGTGAGTATGGTGGAGCCGCCGAGAAACAGGAGCTTGGCCTTGAACAGGCGGCCGACGTCGGCGTCGGGGCGGCGGGCGTAGTAGGCGAAGATGGCAAGGGCGGCCCGGCGGTTGGCGCGCATCATGTCGCGCGTGACGGGGATGTGCTTGTCGCCGGCGGTGGTGCCGGAGGTCTGGGCGAAGTACGGCGCCTTCCCCGGCCAGGACACGTCGCGCTCGCCGGCCTCGATGCGGCGGAACATGTCAATCTGGCCGACGAAGTCGCCGATGGGGACCGCCTTGGCGAAGTCGTCGGGGGTTCGGATGGCCGCGAAGTCGTGCCGCCGCCCGAACCACGTGCCGCGGGCCCGGTCGAGGAGGTGCTCGAAGGTGCGCTGTTGGGCGGCGACAGGGCCGGCGGCGGCCTGGCGGAGCCAGGCGTCGACGCGTCTGAGGTACCAGCGAAGGACGGCGGTCAGCACGCTCACGGCGCTACTCCGCCCGGGCCGAAGCGCCCTCGGGACAGATGTGGCGCCGCCACCATCGCCCCAGCAGGGCGGCGAAGTCCTCCGGATGCTCCATCATGGCGGCGTGCCCGCACTCCTCCAGCCAGCAGAGCTCGCTGTGGGGCAGGTTGCGGTGGAACTCGTCCGCCACGTCCGGGGGGGTGATCTGGTCCTGCCGGCCCCAGATGAGCAGGGCCGGGCACTCAATCCGCGTCAGCCGCTCCGCCACGTTGTCCCGCTTGGCCGACTTCGCGATCTGGATCAGCGTGCGGACATTCCGGCGGTTCGAGATGACCTCGATGACGTCCTCCACCATCGCGTCGGTGACGTGCGATTCCTCGTAGAAGATCTCGCGGATCTTCTGGTACACCCACTCGCGCGGCGGGCGGGTGACCACCGTGCCGAAGGTCCGCTCGAACAGGCCGCTGGAGCCGCTGAGCACGAGCCCGCCGACGCACCCCGGCATGCGCCCGACCAGCTCAAGCGCCACGTGCCCCCCGAGGCTGTTGCCGCAGAGGACGAACCGGTCGAAGCCGGCGGCCTTCAGGTACGCCTCGGCATAGTCGGCAACGGCGGGCACGCTGTCGAAGCGGTAGCCGTCGTCGAAGAAGGGGAACCGCAGGGCCACCGCCCGGCAGGTGTCCGGCAGGCCGGCGAACAGGCCCTGCCAGTTGTCGGGCGCGCCCATCATGCCGTGGAGCATCACCAGCGGCATGCCCTGGCCGTGCTCCAGCGTTTCGAAGCTGTCTGTATCCATTCGATCCGGCCTGCCCAGCGGGCGCGGGCAGGATATCACAGCCCCCGGCGCGGCGAAACCCTTTTCCCCCGGACCGTCAGCGACCCGGCGCGGCGGACGCCGTCGGCGGGCCCGTCGGCCGCGTCGCCGCACCCTCCGGCTCTCTCAACTCCGCCAGCAGTCTGTGGTATTCGGCGAACAGCCCCGGCTGCGCCTCGCGGAACGCTGCCTCGTCGGAGAACCGCAGCGTCAGCTCGTAGCGCCCCTGGCGGACGCGCACGGCGATCCGCCCGTCCTGCTCGACATCGAAGCGGCGCGCGGGCTCGCCGCCGCCCCCGGGCCCGAGCGCGCCGAGCATGCCCTCCAGGCCGGTCGTCGGCGGGCGCTGCTCCACGCGGACCCGCCGCCGGCGCTCCATCCACCACAACGTCGCCAGCGCCGCGATGATCACAACCATCAGCACCATCGCGACGGTGTAAAACCGGGTGTCCGCGGCGGACGGCTTCGTCCCGCCGGCCGTTGGCTTGTCAGTATCGGGCATGGCGTCCTCAGTGGGCGGAGCCCGGCATGCGCCCGGCCCGCCCGTCGGCGGGCATCGGCTTCGAGCGCTCGCGCTGCCGGTAGTAGTAGGGCAAACCGCCGCCGATGGCAAGGCCCCGCGGCGTCACTGAACCTGCACCTCGGCCAATGTCCAGGGCCCCTCGCCCGCCTCGACGGCCTGTACGCGGACGTACCTCGCCAGAAACGGCGCCACGGTGCAGATGAACGTCACGCGCCGCGTGCCGGGGACCTCGGCCTGCTTGGTGTAGGTCCGCCCGTCCATGCTGGTCAGCAGCGCCACCCGACGCGGGAAGCCGCCCTCCCACCGCCCGTGGTCCATGATCAGCATGTTCAGCATGCACACCCCGCCCAGGTCGAGTGTGAGGGCGGAATTGCCATAGCCGGCGTCGGCGACGGCGACGGTGTCCCGGTCGCCATCGATCGCAGCGGCGGGCCGGTCGAAAGGCCCCGAGGCCGTCCAGGCGCTTCGGCTGGTGATGGCGCCGGGCGCGAAGGCAGCCCCATCGGTGTACGAGGGGGCGTCGCAGCCCGCCGCAAGCGCGGCGACGGCAGCAAAGACCATCAGGAGCGGGGCAGCGGTTGGTCTCATGTTCGTCGGCCCGGGCTGGCCGCGCCGGGCCGGGGGCATTATAGCCCTCGCGGCGCCCCCTGCCAATGCCACCAGACGGCCGGAGCCGCCCCGTTCGCACCTGACCAAGTGTCCGGTGGAAACGCTGTCACAATGCTCTGTAAATAAAGCATTTGTGTTCGAGCCCCGCCGCCGGAGGCGCCGCGCGAATAATGGAGCGTAGTTCTTTGGAGGTCAATGAGTTATGCGACCTCGCGCCCGCATCGCGCAGCGCGCCGGGGGCTGTGCGGCTTCACACCCCAACAGACCCGCCGCCGGCGGCACGCGGCCCGGCCGCCGAAGGCTTGGTCGTGCTATCGCCCCCCGGCGCCGACGTACCTGTCACCGGGGCCTGCGTGAGGCCGACTTCTCCGTGCCGCCCAGCCTCGCCGGCCCGAAGGTCGTCTTCATCAACTGCCACGCCTGCGGGCACGGGACGGCCCGCGTGCCGGCCGGCGGCATCTGCCCGAAATGCGGCGGGCACAGTTGGGACCGCTTCACGCTTTCAGCCCGGCTGGTGCCGCAGGTGCAGGCGTGAGGTCTCGGCTGGCCCGGCGGGCGCCCACGCGGTAAGATGCCGCCCGAGATGATTGCCACCGCAGGCAAGGTGCACCCCTCGGACGCGATGACCTCTCGCGAGCGCCTGCTGGCAGCGTACCGCGGCGAGCCCGTAGACCGTCTGCCGTACTGGGCGAAGGTGACGAACAAGACGTGGCGGCTGAGCCAGCCGGACGACGTACGGGGCTGGTCCGACCGGCAGTTGCTGGACTACATCCACGCCGACGGCATCTTCGGCGCGCCCGGGTGCGTGGCCGCGGACGCCCCGCACGTCCGCGTGCGGCGCTCGCGCCGCAACGGCGCCGAGACCCGCATCACACACACCCCCGACGGCGACCTCGTGGAGGTCTGGTCGCTCGACCCGTACACGGAGAGCTGGCACCCCACCGAGTTTCCCGTCAAGACCCGCGAGGACATCCGGCGGTTCCGCTGGCTCTACACCGATGTTCGCCTGCGGCCGAACGATGACCAGATCCGCCGCGCCCGGCAGCTCAAGCGCGACCTGGGCGAGCGAGGCATCCTGCACTGCGCCTGGGGCACCAGCCCGCTGATGCACCTGGTGGAGCACGTCATCGGCCCGGCCGAGGCGCCGCTGATGCTCTTCGACTATCCCGACGAGATGGACGAGCTGATCGCGCTGATGCACGCCGCGTGCGTGGAGCGGGCCCGGGCCGTCGCACGCCACAGCCCCGCCGACGTCGTCGTCTCCGTCGAGAACACCAGCACCACGCTCATCAGCCCCACGCAGTTCGAGACGTACTGCTACCCGCACCTGTGCGACTACGGGCGCGCCGTCGAGGGCGAGGGAAAGCTGCACGAATTGCACATGTGCGGGCACACGCACGTGCTGCTGCCGCTGATCGACCGCATCCCCGCCGCGAGCATCGAGGCATTCACCTCGCCGACGCTGGGCAACACGCGCCTGGCGGACGGGCGCACGCGGGCGCCCAGCAAGGCGCTCGTGGGAGGCACGAACGTAAACGTGTGGCTCTGGCCCCCCGAGCGGATCCGCCAATATGTCACCGACGAGCTGGACGCGTGCCCCGACCACCGGCGCATCGTCCTGACGACCGCGGGGGTGGCGCCCCCGGGCTGCCCCGCCGAGAAGTTCCGCGACGTCGGCGAGTGGATCCACACCGTGCCCCTTCGCCAGTAGCCGGGGCGCTGGGTGCTCCTCCTCCCGGCCGCGCGCTGGTACGATACCCCCATGCTCGCCCTCACCAACATGCAGTGGGGCCTCACCTGCCTCCTCGCGATCCTCTACCTGTTCACCTGCGCCCGCGTGGCCGCCGCCATGAAGCAGGCCGGGCGCAATCCCCTGGCGTGGTTCTTCATCACGCTGTGCCTGACGGCCGTGCCGGCGACCATCGTCCTGTGGATAGACCGCTATCGCTCGCTCAAGTCGCCCCGCGAAAGCCGCGCCGAACGAGAGCCCCGCAAGCCTCCGGGCCCGCGACGCTGCCCGCACTGCCAGGCGGTCATCCCCGGTGAGCTGCCGGCCGGGCCCGACGGAACCGCCACCTGCCCCGACTGCGGGCTGACCATCGACGAGGTGCACCTGGCATGAGGGCCGTCATCATCGCCGTCGGCGACGAGCTGATCAGCGGCAAGACCGTCGACTCCAACAGCGCGTACCTGTCGGCCCGGCTGGCGGAGCGCGGCGTGACCACGCTCGCCCACGTGACCGTCGGCGACGACGAGGCCGCCATCGCCGACGCCATCGGCCGTGGGAGCGGGCAGGCGGAGGTGGTGGTCGTCAGCGGCGGGCTGGGCCCGACGGCCGACGACGTCACCCGCCACGGCCTGGCCCGGGCGCTGGGCGCGGAACTGCTTCTCCACGAGGGGTGCCTGCGGGCCATCGAGGCGTTCTTCCGGCGGCGCGAGCGGCAGATGGTGCCGGGCAACCGCGTCCAGGCGATGATCCCGGCTGGGGCAGAGCCGCTGCCCAACGAGCTGGGCACAGCCGCCGGCATCGCCGCCCGCCTGGGCGGGGCGCGGCTGTTCCTCCTGCCGGGCGTGCCGCACGAGATGCGGCGGATGTTCGAGCGCGAGGTGTCACCGCGTCTGCCTCCGCCCGCCGAGGCCATCGCCGGGCGCGTCGTCCACGCCTTCGGCACGGGCGAGTCCGACGTCGCCGCGCTCATCACCGACCTCATGCGGCGCGGCGCCAACCCGACGGTCGGCATCACCGTATCAGCCGGGCTGATTTCCGTCCGCGTGGCCGCACGCGCCCCGTGCCCCGAGGAGGCCCGGCGCCTGGCGGGCGACGCGGCCGACGAGGTCGCCCGGCGGCTCGGCACGCTCGTCGTAGGCGAGGGGGACGCGACGATGGCGTCGGTCGTCGGCGAGCGGCTCCGCCGCCTGGGGCACACTCTCGCCACGGCCGAGAGCTGCACCGGGGGGCTCATCGGGGAGATGATCACGGCCGTGCCCGGCGCGAGCGACTACTACCTGGGCGGGGTGGTGGCGTACTCGAACCGTCTGAAGGGGCAGTTGCTTGGCGTGCCGGCCGACGTGCTGGCGGAACACGGGGCCGTCAGCGAACCGGTGGCCCGGGCGATGGCGGAGGGCGCGCGGCAGCGGCTCGCCGCCGACTGGGCGATCGGCGTCACGGGCATCGCCGGGCCGGGCGGCGGCACGGAGGACAAGCCCGTCGGCCTCGTCCACGTCGCCCTCACCGGACCGGAGGGCACCACGACGATGCGGCGGGTGTACCCCGGGGACCGGGACATCATCCGCCGCCGGACGGCCTACGGCGCCCTGGATTGCCTGCGTCTGAAGCTGCTCGGCTGACGCGGGGGGCGCGCATCGGCGCGGCGGGCGAGAAGCGTGCTCTGGCCGAAAAGAAGTGCCGGACGTGAGGGCCCAAGACGGCTAGAAGCCGTCCTCGTCGGACTCCATCGTGTCTTTCCAGCGGTCGATGTTCTCGAGGTAGACGGCCGTGCCGCGGGCCACGCACGTCAGCGCGTCGTCGGCGACGCGGACGTCAAGGCCGGTGGCGTTGGAAAGGACGGTATCGATCCCGCGCAGCAGCGCCCCCCCGCCGGCGAGGACGATGCCGTTGTCGACGAGGTCGGCGGCGAGCTCGGGCTCGGCCTTCTCCAGCGTCCGCGTGACGCAGTCGATGATCGCGCCCACCGGCTCCTTGAGCGCCTCCCGCACCTCCTCCGAGGAGATGATCGTCTTTCGCGGCAGGCCGGAGATCATGTCCCGCCCGCGGACCTCGATGGTGTTTTCCTCGGCCAGCGGGGCTGCCGAGCCGATCTGGATCTTGATGCGCTCGGAGGTCTGCTCGCCGATCATCAGGTTGTACGTCCGCTTCATGTGGGCGGCGATGGCCTCGTCCATGTCGTCCCCGGCGACGCGGATGGACTCGCAGACGCTGATGTCGGCGATGGAGATGATGGCGACTTCCGTGGTGCCGCCGCCGATGTCGACGATCATGCTGGCGGTGGGCTCGGCGATGGGCAGTCCGGCGCCGATGCCGCAGGCCATGGGCTCCTCGACGAGGTAGACGCGGCGGGCGCCCGCGCGTTCGGCGGAGTTGAGGACGGCCCGCTTCTCGACGGCGGTGATGCCGCTGGGCACGGAGATGACCACCCGCGGCTTGACCAGCGTCCGGCGGCTATGCACCTTCCTGATGAAGTACCCCAGCATCGCCTCGGTGATGTCGAAGTCGGCGATGACGCCGTCCTTCATGGGGCGGATGGCGCTGATCGAGCCGGGGGTCTTGCCCAGCATCTCCTTGGCCACCAGGCCGACGGCCACGCCGTTGCCGAACCGCACCACCCGGTTCGTCCCCCGCTTGACGGCCACCACCGACGGTTCATTCAGAACGATGCCCTGCCCCCGGACGCAGACGAGGGTGTTGCACGTCCCCAGGTCGATGCCCATGTCGACCGAGAACAGGCCAAGTATGCTGTCGAAGATCATATCGCCCCGCTCAAGGGCTAGTCGGGCAGGGGAGTCTTCGGCTGGTACAGATGCTCGAACGACAGCCCGTATCCGTCCGGCATGGGCGAAGTCATGCGCCACGCGACGTATGCAATCGCCACGCAGAGCGCGATGATGGCGATGATCATCAGCACGGTGTAGACGTTGGGCTGCGGCCGAACCGGAACGACCGGGCCGTGGTCCCTTGCGTTCGCCTGGGTCATCGCGTGCCTCCCGCCGCCACCTTGGGAACCGGATAGGAGACGACGTCGCCCACCTGCGGCGCCATCTGCCTGTTCTCGACGACACCGGCCGCCGAGTCGCCCGTGACCCGCTCAATCACCAGATAGCCCACCAGCGAACCGCCGCGCGAGATGAGCATCCGCATGCCGGTGTCGACGCCCTGCCCGCTGCCGACGTTGATGCTGGCGAGGTTGTCGCGAACGCCCTGAATCCGCCCGGAGATGGAGGGGGGACCCACGGCGGTCTGGCCGATGCTGATCGTCCCGCCGGCGCCTTCCTGGGCGTAGAGGATGCCGCCGGTGCCGCCGGCCGGTGCCGGCTGGGCCACGCCCGGCCCGCCCTGGAGCAGCTCGTCCTGGAGCTCCTGGATGCGGGTCTGGAGCTCCGCAATCCGCTGCTCGCGCTCTGTGATCTGTTCCTGGGCAAGGACGAGGCGGCCGCGGAGGCGCTCCAGATCCGCCTTCCGCTGCTGGAGCTCATCGTCCTTCAGGCGGAGCGTGCTGGCCAGCCCGTCGTTCTTCTCCCGCAGCTTCTCGCTGACCGCCAGCAGGTCCTTCGTTCGGCCCATATAGTCATTGTGGACCACCACGAACGCCGCGTCCCGGTTGCGGACCTCCACGAGCGAGGCGAGGATGTCACGATCATCGGCGGCGAGACTCGCCAGCGTCTGTTGGTTCCTGTTCTGCTCGGCCTCCAGCAGGCCGCGCGTGCGGTTCAGCAGCCCGCGGAGCCCGGCACCTTCTTCCTTCGCCGCCCGCAGCTCATCCTTGAGGCGGATGGCTTCCTGAAGCGCGACCGTCTTTTCCCTCTCCTGCTGGATGTACTTCTCGCGGTAGTTCTCGCTCTTGACCGCCCAGGAGAGGAAGACCATGGACGCACAGAGGGTCACCACCAAGAGCAGGACGATGCAGATCTTCGTAAGGATGTTCAAGACCAGGTCTCCTTCAGACAATCACCTGTCGAGGCGCAGGGCCAACTGCCGCACAGTCGACGTCCACGGAAGGAATCGATAACGCCATTCTTCGGCCTACCGGGCCGCTTGCGTGCCGATTCTAGATGGCGCCCGGGACCAGTCAAGCAAATTCGCCGCCGCGCCGTCCCGAAGCCACAGCTAGTGTTTACCACCGGCGGACGGAGTTTTCAATGGGCGTTTGCTTTCGTCGGAAACGTCCCTCACGGCACGGCGGCGGCCGGCCGGGTGGCCGGGGTCGCGCCGTCTGCGTCCAGCAGCTTCAGGATCGCCATCGCCGCCGCCACGCGGATGCTGCCGTCCGATGACGACAGCAGCGGGAGGAGCACCCCCACCGCCGCCGGACGCTTCATCGGCCCTAGCGCCAGGGCGGCGAGCTGCTGGAGCGAGGCCGCCTCCAGGTCGGTCACCTTCCGCTGCCCGGCGTACGCCTCGTTGAGAACGTCGCGCGGGTGCCGCACGGCCCGGAGGCAGGCGGCGTAGCCGGCGTCCTCGACGACGCCCATCTCGGCCAGCCCCCGCGCCGCCGCCACGCGGACCCGCGGCGACCGCGCCCTCCTCAGCAGCCCCTGGAGCACCGGCCGCGCCCGCGGCGAGCGGCTCCGCACCAGCGCCGGGATTGCCGCCAGACGCAGGTCGAGGAAGTAGCCCTTGGTGTATCCCTCCAGGAGCACGCGGCTGCGCGCCTCGCCCAGCAGCGCCAGCGACTCGTGGATCTGGAGCTTCACCGCCGGGTCCTGCTCGTCGTCCAGGATGATCTTCAGCGGCTCGATGGCGGAGGGATCGCCGATGCGCCCCATGGCCATCGCGGCCAGGGCGCGGACCTCCGCCTCGCCGTCGGTCAGCAGGTCGGCAAGCTGGGCGTGGTACTGCTCCACACCGAGGCGGTGCAGGGCGTAGATCGTCGCGCAGAGCACGCGCCGGTCGGGCTCGAGGTGCTTGTCGCCGGCCATGGCGACGAGGCGCGCCTTGGCCGCGGCGCAGGCGCTGTCCCCGACGGCCATCGCCGCCGCGATCCGGACGCTGGGGTTCTCGTCGGCGAGCGCCTGGAGGAACACGCCCCCGGCCCGAGGGCCCGACACCTGCGCCAGCGCCTCCAAGGCGTGGATTCGGGTGGTGGGGTCCTTGGCCGCCACCGCCTGGCGAAGCGCGGCCCGGGCCTCGATGACCGCTTGCCCGGCGTCGAACGCCGGCAGGGGCTCGCCCTCCGTGCAGCCGGGCGCCCCGGCCGCGCACACCGCCGCGACGCACGCCGCCAACACGCTGCCACGCGCACTGATCACCGAGCCTTGCCCTTCCCCCGGCGGATCCGCTTCCAGACGGTGACCCCGGTGGCACCCACGGCCGCCGCGCACACCAACACCGCGAACACGTCGCCCGCGCGACTATACGGCGTGACGCGGCTGTCGACAAGCACCTTGGGGCCGTGCCCGGGGAGGTACTCGCGGTCGTGTTTTTTCGCACCGTCCAGCAGCAGCGTGCCGTGGACCATGCGGTTGCCGCGTGAGTCCTGAAGGACGGCGACGATCCGCCCGCAGGAGTCGATGGAAGCGCTGACGCCGGTGTTGACCGCGCGGACGACGGGCACGCGGTTCTCGATGGCGCGGAAGACGTACGCCGCGAGGTGCTGGGCCTGTTCGGTGCTGGGGCGGTTGACCCCGCCGGCGGTCTGGTAGACGAACCACCCGTCGTTGGAGAGGTTGACGAGGATGAGCTTATCCTTGTCACCGGCGCGGACGAGCCGGCGGCAGACGCGGGCGAACGTCCCCTCGTAGCAGATGGGCGTGGCGACGTGCCATGCGCGGTCGCCGCGCGCCAGCTCGAAGGCCGCCGGGTCGGTGCCGGGCTCGATCTGCGACATCGCCCGCGGCACGAACCATCGCAGCATCCGGTGCAGGGCGGGCCAGCTCTGCTTGAACGGCACGAACTCGCTGAACGGCACCGGGTGCATCTTGGAGTAAAGCCGCCGCCCCACCCCCTCCGGCGTGAACAGAAGCGCGCTGTTGCGGACGTGCCATTCATCGCCTTCGAAAGCCGGCTCGTCGTTGCGGTGCCAGGTGAGCGCCCCCGCCAGCACGGGGCACGACAGCTCGTTGGCCATGCGGACGACCTGGCGGGCGTGGTCCTTCACCCCCGGCCAGTAGAGCGCCCGCCCCTCCCCGTCGCGCCACGCCAGCCCGTTGATGAACACCTCCAGCACGCGGCGGATCTCCGCGTCGGTCATGGCGTCGCGCTTCTCGGGGGTGTCGTATCCCAGGATCGCCGCCGTGTACGCCACCGCGCCGCGGCGCAGCAGGCCGCGCAGATAAGGCCCGCTCAGCCCGGCCGGGTCGAGATCCAGCACCGCCGGGTTCACCGCCTCGGGCACCACCGTCTCCGGCATCACGGCCAGGTCGATCGGGCGCCCCTTGAACTCCGCCGCCATCAGGTTCAGGTGCGCCTCGAGGATCTCCCGCGGCGACTTCTCCCGCCCGGTGGTGCTGTGCAGCGTGTTGCGGAACGCGCACTGTGCGACGCCGATGATCGGCCCCTCGCTGGTGGTCTGCTGGCCGAGCCGCCAGGTGCCGTAGCCCAGCAGCACCAGCGCCGTCAGCAGGCACGCGAGGCCGGCGGCGATGATCCGGCGGGTGAGCCATGGGCCCTCGCCCGTGCGGGCCAGCAGCGGCGAGTAGAACAGGTCGACGACGGCCCCGTTGACCATGCCGACGAAGAACGACACGCCGTACGTCCCAGTGAGGTCCGTCACCTGGATGAGACGGGTGAGGCGGTACTGACTGTGCGCGAGGAAGAACCACGGGAAGCCGCTCATCACGTGTGCGCGGGCGAATTCCAGCGCCACCCACACAAGCGGGAAGATCAGCGCCATCGGCATCCGCTGCCGGATCGCCGCCCGCACGATGAACGCCGCGATGAACCAGTACGCCGACAGGTACGCCACGGTGGCGAAGTAGCCCGGCAGCGTGATCCACCAGAGCCAGTAGAGCATCCCCGCCCAGAACAGCAGGCCCGCCAGCCACCCCCACAACAGCGCCCACCGCCGGCGCGTGCCCGCCGACAGGGCCAGCATCCACGGCACCATCGCCACGTACGCCAGCGGCCAGAGGTCGAACGGTGCGAACGACGCCGCCAGCAGCACGCTGGACAGCACGCACAGCAGCGCCACGGTCAGCCGGCGGCGCAGCCGAAGACGGCGCTCAAGCACGGCCGTCGCCGGACTGCCGTCCAGCGCGCTGACCTGGTACTTCACCTTGGCCGGGTTTATCGAATGCCGAGGCTTGGTCATGGTACGAGGCCCCTCCTGCGCGGGCGCGGCCGGGGGCCGCGGGGGCGCACGGGGGCGATATTCTGCACGCGGCGCAGCGAGCGGTCAAGAACGTCCGGCGCGCCGGGCGCTCGGCTGCGGGCTTTACATCGCGAGCGCCCGCGGGCTACCATGCCCTGGTGGGCCCCAATCAGCCCGGACAGGCCGAGCCCTCGCGACGCCGGCTGGCGCTCGCCAGCGTGGTCATGCTCGCGCTGCTTCTGGCGAGCGTGGGTGCGGCGTACGCGCTCGTTTACTTTAGAACCATTCTCCCCGACCGCCGGGGCCGCGAAATCCTTAAGCAGATGCGCAGCCGCGGCCTGCGGCACTACTGGCCCGAGGAGGGCAAGGTGAGCGTTGCGCTCGCCTCGTCCGGCGGGGGCCAGCGCATCGCGTGGGCGCGCGCCCGCGTGGAGGACCGCTTCGTCGGCACGATCCGCCGCGGCAGCGACGAGGAGCGATGGCGCCTCGCCGACGACCTCTCGAGCGGCCGCTACGAGGGCGCCGCCGCCGTCGGGCGCGTCGGCGGTTTCCCCGTCGTCGACAAGACACTCATCGATCTGGAGAGCGGGCGGGTTACCGTCGTGCACGGGGACACGCGGGCGGTGTCGGCGGCCCCGGACAATTACATTCCGGAGGGCACGATGACGCTCGTGGCGCGCCTGGTGGCCGAGGGCGGGCAGGCGGCAGCCTTCCGCACCGTGTTCAACGCCGACGCCTTCGCCGGCAGCGAGGTGAACTTCACCCGGATCGTCATGTCGCCGCGAGGCCCTCGCCGCGTCCAGCTCAAGGCCAGTCTCAAGACCGGGGTACTCGACGAGGAATGGGAGTTCGACGAGGGCGGGCGCCCGGCGGCGGTGACGATCACCGATCCGCGCGGTCAGTCCGTCACGCTGGTGCGAGTCGAGGACCGCGGCGGGGAGCAGCCCTGACGGCCACCGGTCACTCCGGCTCCGCCGGCTCCAGGTTGACCTCCCGCATCTGCCGCGCCCGCCGGATCAGTTCGTCGCCCTTGGGCACCTCGAGCGGCTTCAACTGATAGTGCAGGTAGCGGTGGTCGTGGTAAGTCCACGGCGCCAACGCGCTCAGCAGGTCCAGCGGGGGCACCTCGTACGCCGGCGGGGCGATGTTCGCGTGCGTCTTGATGGTTTCGTGGCCGTCGAGGCGGACGATGACGTCGTAGTCGCCGTACCAGGTGAACGGGAAGGCCACGGGCGTCCGGCCGACCTCGACGTCGGAGACGTACACGAGCGCCCCCGGCGGCTCGGAGGTGATGGCGAGCTCGCGTTCGACGCAGCCGGCCAGGGCGGCCGTGAGGGCCAGCATCAGCGGCGTCCATCGAGGCATGACGGGAATTATCGCCGCGCACCGCGCCGCCCGCAAGCCGAAACCACTGTGCGCGCAGCGTGGCCTCCCCCGCGGCACGGCGGGTGGTGGTTCCGCGGCGTCTGCACCTTTGGGGCGCCGCGCTGGGCGGCTCGCAGCCGAGGGCGTCGAGGCCCGCGACCTAGCGTTCCGGCGCGCCTGTCTCAGCCGTGGGCGCCATCTCCAACGCCGCCACCGGCGTGGGCGCGGGTGCCTGCATCCGAGGCGCCTCCGGCGCCGCGGTCTGGGCGACCGACGTCTGCCGGGCCGAACCCCCGAACCCCCCGATCGGCAGCAGCACAAACGTCATCGCGACAAGGATACCGCATTTCCGGATCATGTCGGCCTCTCCGTCTGGCGTTTCCCGGCGCGAGCCCGGCACGACCCTCGTGCACACCCACTCGCCGCCAGTCCATACGAA
>CAZMDT010000006.1:21121-28136 GCA_964564965.1 uncultured Planctomycetaceae bacterium
ACCGGTCCGCCACGGGAAGCATAGGATTCGCCTTGCCGCCGGCCAAACGCCCAAGTGCCGTCTCCCGACGCGCTTGCATGTCGGGCCGACGCCGCGCAAGATGGCGGCTCGCCGTTGGCGGCGCGCCGGCGGCCCGGCGACGCTGAAAGGAGCAACCTGGCATGGAGTATCGCAGCCTTGGACGGACCGGCGTGAAGATCTCGCCTGTGTGCCTGGGGTGCATGATGTTCGGCGGCCCCACGAGCGAGAATGACTCCATCGCCATCATCGACCGCGCCATCGGGGCGGGCATCAACTTCCTCGACACGGCCAACGGCTACAACGGCGGGCGGAGCGAGGAGGCGGTCGGCAAAGCGCTGAAGCGCAGCGGCCTGCGCGATCGCATCGTCCTCGCCACGAAGGTCTTCATGACGATGGACGAGGCCGACCCCAACGCCCGCGGCGTCAGTCGGCGGCACATCGTGCAGCAGTGCGAGGCGTCGCTGCGGCGGCTGCAGACCGACTGGATCGACCTATACCAGATTCACCGCCCCGTGCCGGAGGTCGCCATCGACGAGACGCTGCGGGCGCTCGACGACCTGGTGCGGTCGGGCAAGGTCCGCTACATCGGCACGAGCACGTTCGCCGCGTGGCAGCTTGTGGAGGCGCTGTGGGCGGCGAAGGAGCTGGGGCTCAACCGCTTCGTGACGGAGCAGCCGCCGTACAACCTGCTCGACCGGCGGATCGAACGCGAGCTGCTGCCGATGGCGCGGACGTTCGGCCTGGGCGTGGTGCCGTGGTCGCCGCTGGCCGGCGGGTTCCTGGCGAGCAAGTACAAGCGCGGCCAGGTGGAGCAGGCCGAGGGGCGTCACACGAAGCGGCGATTCTACGGCAGCCACTTCAGTGATGCGTGCTTCGACGTGGCCGAGCGCGTGGCCGAGATCGCCGCGGAGAAGGAGTGCACGCCGAGCCAGCTCGCGGTCGCGTGGTGCATGCACCAGCCGGGCATCACCAGCCCCATCATCGGGCCGCGGACGATGGCGCAGCTTGAGGACAACCTCGGCGCGCCGGGGGTAACGGTGACCGACGAGGACCGCGGGCGGCTGGACGAGGTGGCCCCGCCCGGGCGCGCCGTCCTGCCGAACTACTACAACGCCAACTTCGGCCCGCATCCGTATCGCTGGTGACAGGCGGGGCCCCGCACGTACGGCCATCCGCAGACTGCGGAGATCCCGCAGAGGGCCGAGCCGCGATGCCCCGGGACTTCACCCCGCGTCGGCCCGCGGCTGCGGCGTGGCCAGCGGCCCATTGCCTACGGCCTGTTGCCTGCTGCTGGCCCTCCGGCCTACTCGTAATCGACCTCGAGCCTGCGGTAGAACTCGGCCAGATCGTCGCGCCGGTCGGAGTCCATCCATTCGATGGCCGCACGCGGATGCAGGTTGCGGACGCCCGTGAGCATGTACGGCACGTGGTAGCCCCAGTCGATCTCCTTCTGGAGCGGCAGGATGTGCTGGCCGATCACCTCCAGCACCGGCACGAGGTCCAACTTCGGGTTCTTCAGGAACCCCAGCAGCAGCTCGGTCGGGCAGTTGCCCGCCCCACGCCCCAGGCCGTACAGCGTGCCGTCCACGAAGTTCGCCCCCTTGATGATCCCCTCGATGGTGTTGGCGAAGGCGAGTTGCTGGCTGTTGTGCATGTGGACGCCGATGGCCTTCGACTTGATGAACATCCTGTAGCGCTCGACGAGGTAGTGCACCTCCTCGCTGTACAGCGCCCCGTAGCTGTCGACGATGTAGACGGCGAGGGCGTCGGTCTCCTCCTCCACCTGGTGCAGGGCGTTGTCCAGCGCCGGCCCGCCCTCCGTCGAGATCGCCATCACGTTGATCGTCGTCTCGTAGCCCTGCGCGTGGGCGGTCTTCACGAGGTGGATGGCCTTGTCGATGTCCTTCACGTACGTGGCGATGCGGATCATGTCCACCACGGACTCGTCGCGCGGCTTGATATCCTCCGGCGCCGACTTGTGGGCGTCCATCATCACGGCGAGCTTCGTGTAGCCGGGATCGACCCCGTCCGTCACCTCCGCCATCTGCGAATCGTCGCAGAAGCGCCAAGGTCCGAACTCCTCGGGCGAGAACATCTCGCGGCTGTTGCGGTAGCCCAGCTCAACGTAGTCGATGCCGGAGGCGCACGCGGCCGCGTACACCGCGCGCACCGTCTCCAGCGTGAAGTGCGAGTTGTTCGTCAATCCGCCGTCGCGGATCGTGCAATCGACCACCTTGAGTTCCGGGCGATACATCGTCCTGCGCTCCCTGTGCTGGGATGTCTCGGGTCTGCGGCCTCCCCGCCTCGGCCGCGGTCGGCAACCTGGCCCATTCTACCCGACGCGGCGAGCCCCGTGGGTACGAAGTGGGCGAAAATCGCCGGGAGAGCGTTTGCCAGCTTCGCGGCTGCGCGGTATAGTCTGCCCGGCTGTCAGGCTGCCGGCACACAGCGTAAAGGTGGACGTCATGGTCCTGCACCTGGTGCGAATCGTCTTCCTCCTCGCGATCCTGGCGGTGACCATTTCCTTCGCCTACCAGCAGGAGGTGCTGAAGAAGGGCACAAGCTACGTCACGTGGTACATCATCCTGCCGGCGATCTTCGCGTTCGCGCTGATCATGGTCGACATGTGGTGGAAGCGCAAGCGCCTTCAGGTGCTCAGCGGGTTGTTCTTCGGGGTGCTGGCGGGGCTGGCCATCGCGTACATCCTGTCGCTGGTGGTGGACATGGTGGCGGCGATCTACCCGGTGGTCCGCGAGAACCCCGCCGTGCCGCTGGTCAAGGTGCTGCTGGGGGCGGCGGCGCTGTTTCTGTGCGTGACGTTCGTGCTCCAGACGAAGGACGACTTCCGGTTCGTGATTCCGTACGTGGAGTTCGCCAAGGAGGCCAAAGGCGCCCGCCCGCTGCTGCTCGACACCTCAGCCATCATCGACGGGCGGATCGCCGACATCGCGGACACGCGGATCCTCGAATCGGAGATGATCGTCCCGCGGTTCATCCTGGCGGAGCTTCAGACGATCGCGGACTCGGACGACAAGCTGAAGCGCAACCGGGGGCGGCGGGGGCTGGACATCCTGAACCGCCTTCGGAGTGACGAGAAGCTGGACATCCGGATCATGGACGCGACCGTGCCGAGTGTCCAGAAGGCGAAGGACGTTGACGCGAAGCTGGTGGCGCTGGCGCGGGACCTCGAGGGGCGGATCATCACGAACGACTACAACCTGAACAAGGTCGCCACGCTGCACGGGGTGACCGTCATCAACGTCAACGACCTCGCCAACGCGCTCAAGCCGATCGTGCTGCCCGGCGAGACGATGGGCGTGCGGATCATCCGCCCCGGCGAGGAGGCCGGGCAGGGCGTCGGCTATCTCGAGGACGGCACGATGGTCGTCGCCGAACGCGGGCGCGATCATATCGGCGAGGAGATCACCATCACCGTCACCAGCGTGCTGCAGACGTCGGCGGGGCGGATGATCTTCGGGCGCTTCGGCGATGCCCCGCCGTCGGGGCGTCGCGGCCGGCAGTCCTAGACGGCATCACGCCGGCCGGCGGAGCGCAAAGCGGCCGCCGGGGCGGGGGGGGCCTTTCGGGTGGCACGTCCCCAGGCGGGTGGACTATCCTCCCCCGGCGGCCGGGCGAACCTTGGCAGGTGCGTCCCCGGCCGCTAGAATGACCGCGAACCGGCGGATGAGGATGCGGGCCGATGGCCAAACTGTCCTTGCCAGAACACATGCGGGAAGAGCTGCCCACCGGCGACGAGCAGGAGCCGGCGCTGCCGTTCATCACCATATCGAGGCAGTACGGCTGCTACGGGTTCTCGCTGGGGTTGCTGCTGATGGAGATTCTGAACGAGGACGCCGAGGCGGACCGCACGTGGAAGATCTACCACCGGGAGATTCTGGAGCGGCTGGCGACGGAGACGAACATGGCGGCGGAGCTGCTGGAGAAGGAGCAGCAGGCGAAGCCGCGGCTGTGGGTGGATTTCTTCCGGTCGCTGAAGCGCGACCGCATCCCCTCGGGCTACGAGATCCGTAACCGCATCACGACGATCATCCGGGGGCTGGCGCTGGAGGGGTACGCGATCATCGTCGGTCAGGGCGGCGCGGGCGCCACGCACGACCTGCGGGGCGGGTTGTGGGTCCGCCTGGAGGCCCCCGACGAGTGGCGGATGCGCGAAGTCGCCCTCCGCGAAGGACTAGCCGAGAACGAAGCCGCCAAGCATCTCAAGGAGAAGGAGCAGGAGAGGGAGTACCTCCGCAAGATCTACGAGCGCCGCTTCCCGCGGCAGCCGGGGTACCATCTCGTATACGACTGCTCCGTCTTCACGCTGGCGCAGATCGCCCAGCACGTCGTGTACGCGATGCGGCTTCTGCACCTCCTCGAATAGCCGACCGATGCGCCGCCGCCGCGCCGAACGCCACCGCGGTGCACCCAGGGATGCCAATGCCGGTGTGGGGGGATTTCCCGCCGGGCGAACGGATCACCTTTTGCCCAAATGCCTTGTCGGCGGCCGGGATTTGTCCGATAAAGTCCACGAGCGGATCGTCGTGATCCCTGTGAGGGTGTGTGTCTTGGCCGGCGGGGAGGCCGGCCCCCGAGCACGGGCGCCACATGGAGCGCACGAAGCCCGTGCAGAACCGCTCAGGCGCCATGGAGCTGAACCATGCCGGAAACGATTGAGTCGTTCGTTGCCAAGCTGCAGGCCGAGGGCATCGAGGCCGGCAAGCTTGCCGCCGAGGAGTTCAAGGCCGACGCGCAGAAGCAGGCGGAGCGAACACTCGCCGACGCCAAGGCACAGGCCCAGAAGATTATCGCCGACGCCAACGCCCAGGCCGAGGCCATCAAGACGCGGGGGCAGACGGAGCTGGCGCTCGGCGCGCGCGACACGATCCTGAAGCTCCGCGACAGCCTGAGCCGGGCGCTGTCGGCCGTCATCGCCGAGGCCGCCCGGGAGAAGCTCTCCGACGTCGACTTCCTCGGCAAGGTGCTGCACGAGCTGGTGCTGCTGTACGCCACGGCGGACAGGGACCACAAGGTGCTCATCAAGATCAACGTGCCGGAAGAGCTCCGCGAGCGGCTGGTGGACTGGGCGTTGAAGGAGCTGGGGCAGGAAGCGGTGGACGCCGTCCGCCCGTCGATCGACCTGAAGGGCACACTGTCGCAGGCGGGCTTCGAGTACGAGGTCTCGGGCGCCACCGTCGAAGTGACGCTCGAGGCGGTGGTGACCACGCTGTCGGAGCTGGTCGGGCCCGCCCTGCGCGAGACCATCGACCAGGCCGTCGCCGAGCAGAAGGCATAGCCACGCCATGTCCGGCCGGCACCACTACCTGCTGTCGTCGCTGCCCCACCTGGGCGAACCGGGCAGCCGCCCCCCCCTGTCGAGCGGTGAGCT
This sequence comes from uncultured Planctomycetaceae bacterium, assembly GCA_964564965.1. GTDB lineage: Bacteria > Planctomycetota > Phycisphaerae > SM23-33 > SM23-33 > CAZMDT01. Next base: position 26,532 of record CAZMDT010000006.1, read on the forward strand.
GCTCGAGCGGGTGGTGGAATCGGACGGCCCACGGGAGCTCGTCCAGGTGATTCTGCTCGCCGACGACCTGCTCCAGCGCGAGGCGGCGCTGGCAGGCGAGCTCGACGCCGAGCACGCAGCCCCGGCGGTGCTGACGCCCGCCCAGGCTCGCGGCGAGGAGCCCCTGCCGGCCGGGCTCGCACCCGAGGCGCCCGAGGCGCCCCGGGCCGTCGAGGCTGACGTGACGTGGGTGGCGTACTTCCGCCAGGCGGCGACGACGGCGGAACGTCGCCAAAGCGCGTTTCTGGCCTCGTGGGTGGCCTACGAGGTGGCGCTGCGGAATGCCCTGGCAGCCGCCCGGGCGAAGGCGCTGGGGCTGGAGGCGCAGGACTACCTCGTGGCGCCGGAGCTGGCGGCGGACGAGGACGAGGGGGCGGCGACGGTGGCCGAGTGGGCGGGCGCGTCGGACCCGCTGGCCGGGCTCCGCGTGCTCGACCGCTCCCGCTGGCGATGGCTGACGGAGCACGAGGGGTGGTTCAGCTTCGCCGACGACGAGGTAGCGGCCTACGCCGCGAGGCTGGCCCTGCTGCATCGGTGGCACCGCCTGACCGACCGCCGGGCGGAGTCCCGACAGGCACAGGCTGTCGGCGGGTGAGCCGGGACGGACCGAACCGACAAGCCCCGGCGGCACGGGCGCACCCGCCCGCCGGGCGGACAGCGAGGTGACTACCGTGACCGGACGAATCGTGGCCGTCTTCGGGAACATGGTGATCGCGGAAACCCGTGGGCGCGTGGTGCAGAACTCCGTCGGCTACTGCTGCCGCTCCGACGGCGCCCGCCTGCTCAGCGAGGTGATCCGCATTCGGGGGCGCCTGGCGGACCTGCAGGTGTTCGAGGAGACACGCGGGCTGCGCGTCGGCGACGAGGTCGAGTTCCGCGACGAGATGCTCTCCGTCGTGCTCGGGCCGGGGCTGCTGGGACAGGTCTACGACGGCCTCCAGAACCCCCTGCCGCGGCTCGCCGAGCAGGTCGGGTACTTCCTCGAGCCGGGCAAGTACGTCTACGGCCTGGACACCGAGAGGAAGTGGGACTTCACGCCGTGCGTCAAGCCCGGCGACACCGTGTACCCGGGCGACGCGCTCGGCACCGTCCCCGAGGGCATCTTCACGCACCAGGTCATGGTGCCGTTCGGGTTCGACGGCGAGTACACCGTCGAGTCTGTGACCGGCGCCGGCGAGCACACCGTCGAGCACGAGGTCGCCATCCTCACCGACGCCGACGGCCACAAGCACCCCGTGACCATGCAGCAGACCTGGCCGGTGAAGCGGGCGCTTTGCGTCGCCAAGCGCCGTCTCATGCCGACCGATCCGCTGGTCACGCGTGTGCGGATCATCGACTCGATGTTCCCGGTGGTCCGCGGCGGGACGTACTGCATCCCGGGCCCCTTCGGCGCGGGCAAGACCGTGCTCCAGCAGATCACCAGCCGGCACGCCGAGGTCGACATCGTGCTCATCGCGGCCTGCGGCGAGCGCGCCGGCGAGGTCGTCGAGACCATCCACGAGTTCCCCGAGCTGATCGACCCGCGCACGGGGCGCAGCCTCATGGAGCGGACGATCATCATCTGCA
>CAZMDT010000007.1:0-7224 GCA_964564965.1 uncultured Planctomycetaceae bacterium
CCGGGAGCACGGCGGCTGATGTGGATGTTGACCGCCGCGGGCGTCGCGACGCTGGTGGTGGTGCTGTCGACGCGGGAGTCCATCGAGCTGTCGACGTTCCCGTCGCTGCTGCTGTTCGTGACCCTGTTCCGCCTGTCGCTGAACGTGGCCTCGACGCGGCTGATTCTGCTCCAGGGCAACGCGGGCAAGATCATCGAGACGTTCGGGCACTTCGTCGTCGGCGGCAACCTCGTCATCGGCCTGGTGGTGTTCCTGATCCTCGTCATCATCCAGTTCGTGGTGATCACCAAGGGCGCCGAGCGGATCAGCGAGGTCGCCGCCCGGTTCAATCTCGACGCCATGCCGGGCAAGCAGATGGCGATCGACGCCGACCTGAACGCCGGGCTGATCGACGAGTCCGACGCCCGCTACCGGCGCGAGAAGATCGTCCGGGAGAGCGAGTTCTACGGGGCCATGGACGGGGCCAGCAAGTTCATCCGGGGCGACGCCATCGCCGCCCTCGTCATCACCGGCGTCAACCTGATCGGCGGGTTCATCGTCGGCATGACGCGCGGCCTGTCGGCGGGGGAGTCGGTGAGCACGTACGCGATCCTGGCCGTCGGCGACGGGCTGGTAACGCAGATTCCGGCGGTGATCATCTCCACGGCGTCGGGGTTCCTGATCTCCAAGACGTCCACCAAGCGGAACCTCAGCCAGGACCTCGCCCGACAGTTCTTCGCGCGAAGCCGCCCGATCACCATCGCCGCCTTCCTGTTCGGGGCGATGATCTTCGTCCCCGGTTTTCCCAAGCTGCCGTTCGCCGCCCTGTCGATCGGCGCCGGCGTGTTGGCGCGGAAGCTGCGGTCCATCGAGGACGAGGATCGCGAGCAGCAGCAGCAGCAGACGCGTCGCCCCGCCGACACGGGCGAGGTGCCCGTGGAGGAGTTGCTCGACATCGACCGGATCACCGTCCAGGTCGGCCCGCGCCTGATCCGCACGGTGGACCCGCGGCGGAAGGGGAGCCTGTCGCATCGGATCGACCCGCTGCGGCGGAAGTTCGCGCAGGAGTACGGCTTCATCCTGCCCCTGGTCCGCCTGCGGGACAGCGTTCTGCTCGACCCCAACGGCTACGAGATCCGCATCAACAATCACGTGGTGGCCCGGGGCAAGGTCGAGCCGGACAAGCGCCTGGCCATGGATCCCGGCACGGTGCAGAGGCCCATTCAGGGCACACCCACGCAGGAGCCCGTGTTCAACCTGCCGGCGTTGTGGATCGACCCCGAGCGCAAGGAGGAGGCGGAGGTCGCCGGCTACACCGTCGTCGAGCCGGAGTCGGTGCTCGTCACGCACCTGTCCGAGACGCTCAAGCGCCACGCGCACGAGCTGCTGTCCCGTGACGACGTTCAGGGCCTGGTGGATCGCCTGCGCGAGAAGCAGCCGGCCCTGGTCAACGGCGTGATCGGCGACCTCGTGCCGATCGGGCTGCTGCAGCGGGTGCTCCAGAACCTGCTGAAGGACCGCATCCCGGTGCGTGACCTGGGGCTGGTCATCGAGACGGTCGCCGACCACGCCGGGCGGACCAAGGACGCCGGGTTGCTTACGGAGCTGGCCCGTAAGGCGCTGGTCCGGACCATCACTGAACAGCACAAGGACGGCAGCGGGCACATCCCCGCCATCGTCCTTGAGCCGTCGTTCGAGTACGAACTGCGGAACTGCCTGGGCAAGGACGGCCAGGCTGACGCGCTCAACATCCCGCCGGAGAAGGCGATGGATCTGTGCCGGCGGATCGCCGCCGCCTGGCAGGACGCCATGGGCCAGGGGCGCGACAAGACCGTGCTGCTGTGCGACTTCCGCCTGCGGCCTCACCTGTCGGGGCTGCTGGCCCGGCAGGTGCCGGACCTGCCGGTCATCGCCTACGACGAGGTCGCCATTGGAACGAATGTGGATTCGGTCGCCACGGTGTCCCCTGAGGCACCCCGGGCCGCGGTGGCCTCAGGGGTGCCGGCGACCATCTGACGAACCCCGCCGGGAGCCGAGGTGGTTCCGCGGACGGGCGAGAATGGACGCGAATGCGACGTTGGGCGTTCAAGATAGCGGTGCTGGGCTTTTTCGCCCTGGCGCTGATCGGCTGGGCGTGCGAGCTGTCGCCGCTGTCCTGCGCGCTGCGGGCGCTCGGCGGGGCGGCAGTGCTGTTCGTGGCGCTGAAGATCGCCGGTCGCATCGCGGCGGTCATCGTGGCCGACGGCCTGGTCAAGAGCGTCTCGCGGCGGGAAGAATCGGGAAGGGCTGAGCGGTGAGAGGTGCGGACGGACAAGCCGTGGTGACTCCGCCGGCACAGCGTTCCGGCGGTGCGGCCGTGCCGCCCGAGGCCCTCCGCGCGAAGCTCTCCAAGGCCTACGCGGGCCAGTCGCGCGAGTCCATGGAAAACGCGTGGATCATCGACCATCTTCCGCTCGTCCGCCACGTGGTGAGCCGCATCGTCGGCCACCTGTGCACCCCGATGGACAAGGAGGACCTGATCTCCGCCGGCACGCTCGGGCTGGTCAAGGCGGCCAGGGCCTTCGACCCTGCCCGGAACGTCGAGTTCAAGACGTACGCCTACATCCGGATCCGGGGCTCGGTGATCGACGAACTGCGGGGGCGAACGTTCGTGCCGGCCACCGTCCACAGCCAGATTCTCCAGGCCCAGAAGGCCTATCGCGCCCACCTCGCCGAGCGGGGCGGCCCGCCCCGCGACGAGGATCTGGCGGCGCGGCTGGGCATCTCGCTTGCCCAGCTCTACCGCACGCTGGTGGAGGCGCGGAAGCAGCATTTCCTCTCGATCCACGGCCTGAGCGACGAACAGCCCGCGCTGGGGGCCTTTCTGCCGCCTGACCGCGGGCCCTCGCCCGACGTGCAGGCCGAGCGGAAGGAGATCCTCGAGCGGCTGGCGGGCGCCATCCGCGGCATGCCCCGGCGCGACCGTCTGATTCTGCTACTGTACTACGAGCGCGACCTGACCATGAGAGAGACGGCCGAGGTCCTCGGCATCACGGAGTCGAGGGTGAGTCAGCTTCACGCCAGCGCGCTGTTCAAGCTGGCCATGAAACTGGGAGCGGACCATGAACAGCGAACCTGACTATTCGATCCGACGGACCGGGCACGAGGTGTCCGGGCTGGTGCCGCTGGTGCCTCCGACGGACGACCGCGAGTCGCGGCGTCGGCGCCAGCGGCGAAGCAAGCGTTCCGGCCCCGCGTCCGCGCAGGGCGAGGAGCCCCAGGATGAGGCCGGCGACGACGACCGCGAGCCGCCGGACGCCAACGGCCAGGTGCACGAGGTGGACCACCTGGCGTAGCCACGGGCCGGAACTGACGGCGGCGAGGCATCTGACATGACAACATCACGCGGCGTGGTGAAGAAAGACATGGTCCGGCCGGCGGGAACGCGGCAACTGGGCGGTGCGGTTTCGGCTGCCGTGGCGGCGTCTCAGGCGGCGTGTGCGGCCGGGGGCGGCGCGCCGGCTGCACGGATCGTCGAGCAGAGCGACCGGGGCGCGGTTGTCGAGGTGACGTGCGCGTGCGGCCGAAAGACGCTGCTGCATTGTGCCTACACGCCGCCCGGGGCTGCGGCGCCCCCGCAGCCGGTCGCGCCGGCCGGCCCGGACGAGTGAATCCGTGCATCCGAACGACCATAGCGCAAGGAGAGCGAAGATGACCCCAAGATGGTTTGTGAGCTTGTCGGTGGCGGCGGGCCTGATGGTAGCCGGCTGCGGGATGCTTCCCCCGATGTCCCCGGAGCCGTTGGCCGTGGCGACCGAACCGCAGCCGAGGCGCGACGCCACCTACCTGGAAGACATGGTGCGGGGCAGCGCGGACACTCCCGGCCCGACCGCCCTGGACAGTGCCATGGTCTGGGCGAAGAAGTACGCCGATGCCACGGAGAAACTCGTGGCGGTGGAGAAGGAGAAGCGGGCGCTCGAGCAGCAGAGCGGCGCCTTGGCCGAGGAGTTGAAGACGGTCGGCGCCCAGCTCGCCCAGGCCCGGCACGAGGTTGACGACGCCAACGCGATGATCCTCGAGACCCGCGAAGAGCTGGCCAAGTGGAAGCTGGACGTGCTGGGCTTTCGCGAGGAGATCCGCGGCGGGCTCAAGGCGCTCACCGAGTCGCAGATCAAGGTGTTGAAGATCCTCGGCGGGGAGCCGACGCCGGCGGAAGCGCCCACGACCCAACCGGCCGCAAACACCCTCGCCGACAGGGGGAGGGACCTGCCATGACCCGCCTCGCCGCAACAGCGGCGCCTCTGGCCTGCCTGGTCGCCCTGGCATTGAGCGGCTGCATGCCGCGCGAGGTCCCCCCGCCGCTGGAGCGCATCGGCTGCCACCTGTCCAGCCCCGAAGACCTGCGCCGGATCAATCGCGTCGTCCTCGTGGCCCTGGGTGACACTGTCAACCAGCCGCAAATCGCCGGCGAGCTGACGGCCGCCCTGTACCGCGAGATCCAGGACAAGGGCCTGTTCCACCTGTGTGTCATCGGGCGCAACGAGGCCGCCTGCCGCGACCTGCCCCTCACCAAGCACGAACCGTTCACCCTCGAGGAGCTCTCCCAACTCCGCGACGCGCTGCACTGCGATGCGGTCCTCCTCGGCACCATGACGTGCTTCCAGCCGCACCCGCGAATGCAGGCGGGCCTGTACCTCACGTTGCTGGACCTGAACGACGGCCGCGCCGTCTGGGGCGTCGATCACGTCTGGGACACCACCAACCGGCAGACCGAACGCCAGCTCCAGGCGTTCTTCGCGCGACGGATGCGCGACGCCTACTCGCCCGCCGGGTGGAGGATCGGTACGATGAGCCCTAAGGCGTTCGCGGAGTTCGTGGCCTACGAGGTGGCCGAGACGCTCACGCCTCCGGCGACGCCGCTGCCGCGTTCCGCCCGTCGCGCCGGCGCGGGGCGGGAGCTGCGGCAGGGCGCCGAGCGAATGACCGCAAGTGCGCTAAAGAAGACAGAAGATACGGCGAGAATGATAGTGAGCGGGCCGTTCGGGAGTGACCATGCAGATTAGCCCGACATACGGACCTGACCCGCAGAGCTTCGGCGGGCAGCAGTTGGCCTCGAAGCCCTCCAAGGGCGCCGACACCGGCGCCCGAGACGGCGCGCCCGGCTGTGTGCGCGTGCCATCGCAGTACGCGGCATACGTTCGGCAGGCAGCCGGGGCGGAGGACATCGACAAGGCCGCCGTCGCCGAGGCGAAGCAGCTCCTGGACTCGGGGCAACTCGATTCGCCCGACGCGGCTCGGCGCGCGGCGGAGTCCATCCTGACCTTGGGCATCTGACGCCGCCGCTCCCGCCGTTCGTGCCGGCGCCGCCGGCCGGAGCATCCATGCCGTCCCAGCCGCAAGCCGCGCGTCCCCAAAGGCTTCTGGTGTTCAACTGCCATGAGCCCTGGGTGTACCAGCTTTCGGGGCTCCAAAGGGAGCTGGACATCGTCGTGGGGCTTGAGGGGCGGCGCGTGGCGGGGTGGGATACGCGCCTCAGGCCGATTCCCCCCAATGGCCGCCTGGTCCGCCTGCCGGACGTGCTCGCCTCGCGCGAGCCGTACTACTGTATCATCGCGCATAACATCAGCGACCTGCTGGACGTGCGGGACCTGCCGGGCCCGCGGCTGATCTACCTGCACTCGACGCTGGAGGGCCGGGCCCTGGAGGAGGGCTCCTCCGTCGACACCAGGCGGATGCGGGAGGTGCTGCACCACTATCTGTCGCTGGTGGGGGGGCACGCGGTGGCGTCCTCGGAACTCAAGGCGCGGTCGTGGGGCGTGGACGGGGACATCGTGACGGCATCGGTGGACGTATCGGCCTATCCGGCATACAGCGGCGAGCAGGCCAGCGGCCTCCGGGTGGCCAATGATGTTAGCAAGAAGAAACACGTATTATTGTGGTCGTTTCACCGCGCGGCCACGTGGAAGGTGCCCATTCGGCTAGTCGGGCATAACCCGGACATGCCCGGCGTGAGCATGTCAGAGGACTGGGGCCACCTCAAGTCGCTGCTCCAGTCGCACAGGTTTTACATCCACACGGCGGACCCGCGATACGAGAACGGGTACAACATGGCATCCCTGGAGGCGATGGCGGCAGGGATGCCGATCCTGGGCAACGCCCATCCCGGCTCGCCCATCCGGCATGGCGTCAGCGGGTTCCTCAGCGACGACCCTGAAAAGCTCCGCAGGTACGCTGTCGGGTTGCTCGGGGACCGCGATTGGGCGAGGCGCCTCGGTGCCGAGGCCCGGCGCGTTGCGTCGGAAGAGTTTGGTACGGAAAGGTTTACAGTCGCAATATCCCGCGCCGTCGAAGCGGCCCGCCGCAAATGCGCCAGCGGGGCCGCCGGGTTGCGGCAGCAACGCTGACGCCTTGGTCGCGGGGACGATCGGGAGCGTCGAGACCGAAACGGGGCCTTCCGGAGAGGGCGGCATAATCGGCTCCGGGGACGGGTTCGGCTGATGGCGAGGCTTCCGGCTGATTGGGATTCCTCCGGTTTTTCTTGTGGGGTCCTCAAGTTATCCATCTTGCCACCGATAATTCTGACTGGACGTGAGATGACCGGTCCAGGCCCGCGTGGGTCTGGCCAAGAACCCTTGTGGGCCCTGCGGAGGGTCCTGGGGAAGCATTTAGCAAGGCCTTCTAGAGGAGATGGGACATGCTGGCAATCAAGAACAACCTCATGGCTGATGTAGCCGCGAGGCACTTGGGCAAGAGCTACGACTCGTTGTCCAAGTCGGTGGAGAGATTGTCGTCAGGCCTGCGCATTAACAGTGCGCGAGACGATGCGGCAGGCCTGGCCGTCCGCGAGCTGGTTCGCGCGGACATCGCGGTGCTGCGTCAGGGCGGCCGGAACGCTCTGGACGGCATCTCGATGCTTCAGACGTCTGAGGGTGCCATGGGCGTCCTCGACGAGATCCTCGTTCGGATGAAGGAACTGGCCGAGCAGGCCGCCACGGAGTCGTACTCCAGCGAGCAGCGGGCAATCATGAACCAGGAGTTCCTCCAGCTCGCGGAGGAGATCGATCGGATCGGCAACAGCACGAAGTTCAACGAGATCACGCTGCTCAACAGCAGCGCGACGTACTCGATCCACGTTGGCGACAACCAGACGAACGGGACGATCGACATCGTCGGCGAGCACATGACCACCAGCGCCTTCGGCCTGGACACGTCGGTGACCGCCGCGACGGCCGAGCCCGAGCGCTTCGCCCTGGTCAATGCCCTGGT
>CAZMDT010000007.1:7234-9688 GCA_964564965.1 uncultured Planctomycetaceae bacterium
GCCAGCTCCAGCGCCACCTGGATCGAGCCCGTCAGCGCCGACGACACCCTGAAGATCGAGTTCGAGGGCGACCAGAGCGCCACGATCACCCTCGTTTCCGGCTCGAGCTACAGCCTGTCGGACATCGTTGCGAAGTTCAACAGCGCCAGCGACGAGGTGACGGCCAGCGTTGAGAGCGTCAACGGGCTGTACTACCTGAAGGTCGCGAACGCCACGGCCGGTGAGGCCGCGACGGCCGCCGTCATCACCTATGACAGCGGCGGCGCCGGCGACGATCTGGTCCAGTTGGATTCGGCAGCGGGCGACTGGGCCTACACGTCCGGGACCGCCGCGGTGTCGGCCGACGTCAGCATCAACTCGGTGACCAGTGCCGCCGCGGCCCTGGGTCTGCTGACCGATGCCATCAACACCAAGGATCAGTACCGGGCCAAGCTCGGCTACCTGATGAACCGTCTGGAGGCCGCCATCAGTGTTGTGGACATCCAGGCGGAGAACCTCCTGACCGCCGAGTCGCGGATCAGCGACGTCGACGTGGCCACGGAGGTCGCGGCGATGACCCGCAACCAGGTGCTCGCGCAGGCCGGCATCTCCATGCTGGCTCAGGCCAACACGATGCCGCAGATGGCGCTGCAGTTGCTTCGGTAATCGCCTGGCAATCGGATGACGGACTAGGGAAGGCGGCCCCGTCTACTTACAGGACCGCACCCATGCCCCGACCCAGGCGGGGCCGTCCTTCCCCGGGTTGCGAATCACGACGCCGGCGCGGTGGTCACCGAGACCACCGCGCCGTCTTTTCTGCCCGCCGAGAGGCCCCCGGGGCCGCGGGCCGCCCAATCTCTGGCCTCCGCCAGACGCTTCGGCCTCAAGTTCCGCACACGCGGCCCGATAATGAAGCTTGAGGCGAGGCGGCAACCCACTCGCGGAGCACACGGAGACGCCGATGGCCGTCGCCATTACAGGCCTGCAGACGAGCCTTGACACCGACGCGATCGTCGCCAAGCTCATGTCGCTCGAGCAAGCGCCTCTCACGCGGCTCCAGCAGCAGCGGGCGGCGCAGGTGTCAAAGCAGACGGCCTTGACCGCCATCTCCGCGCGATTGACCGCCCTCCGCACTGCCACGGGCAACCTCACCGACCTGGACAACCTCACCACCGCGTCGGTGACCTCTTCCGATACCGACGTCCTGACGGTCAGCAACACCAGCGCCACGGGCGAGGGCGTGTACGCGATCGAGGTCGGCCGGCTGGCGACGGGGGAGCGATGGGTCCAGACCGACGGCCTCGCCGCCCTCGACACCACCGTCGGCCAGGGGCAGTTCGTCTACACCTATAACGGCGAGCAGCGCACGCTGCTGACGAGCAGCACGACCACGCTGGAGGACCTGCGGAACCTGATCAACAACGACTCGGGCAACCCCGGCGTGACGGCGAGCGTCCTCGAGTACGCCGGCACGTACCACCTGACGCTCGGCGGGAGGAACGTCGGCTCGGACTACCAGATTACGATCGACGCAGGCACGGACCTCGCGGACCTCCAGCCGGCTGACTTCGAGGAGACGCAGGACGCCGTCGACAGCCGGATCCGCGTGGACGGCTTCCCCGCCGGTGACTGGATCGAGCGCAGCAACAACGTCATTACCGACGTGGTGCCCGGCATCGCGTTGACGCTGGTGTCCGAGGGCACGGCGACCGTGTCGATGAACCAGAGCACCGCCAGCCTCCAGGGCAAGCTCAACGCCTTCGTGAACGCCTACAACGGCCTCGGCAGCACGATCGGCAGCTACACCGGCTATAACGAGGATACCGGCACCGGCGGGGTGCTCCAGGGCGACGTGATGGCCCGCGGGCTGCTCCAGCAGATCCGCACGCAGGTCATGCAGTCGGCCGTCGGGTTCGACGCCGACATCGACACCTACAACTTCCTGTCCCAGATGGGCATCGAGTTCGACCGCTACGGCGTCATGAGCCTGAACGTGGACACGTTCAACGAGGCGATGGAGGCCGACCCGGACGCCGCCCTCGCGCTGCTGTCCGGCGGGAACTCGGGCACCACGGAGGACAGCCGCGTGCAGTACACCTCCGCCGACGACAGCACGGCCGGCGGGATCTACAACGTGCACGTCGAGGTCAGCGGCGGCGAGATCACCGTGGCGCAGATCAAGCTGGCGGACGAGACGACCTGGCGCGACATGACCATCAGCGGCAACGTGATCTCGGGACAGGCGGGCAACGACGAGCAGGGCCTGCAGTTGACGGTGGACATCGGGGGCATCTCCGGGGCGCTCAGCACCGTGGTGCGCGTGCACGAGGGGGTGTTCGAGACGGCCTATGACTACCTCGACGAGGTCCTGGACCCCATCGGCGGCGCGGTGAAGGTCCGGGACGAGCTCTACGACGACGCGATCGACTCGCTCGATGACCGGATCAGCCGGATGCAGGACCGTCTGACGACCAA
>CAZMDT010000007.1:9698-20663 GCA_964564965.1 uncultured Planctomycetaceae bacterium
AAGCGCCTCGACGCTCGTGAAGAGCGCCTCAGGGATCAGTACGCCCGCCTGGAGGCTACGCTGGCGAAGCTGGAGAGCATGAACTCGGCATTCCAGGCGCTGTTCCAGCAGTTGGCAAGCCAGTCGGGAAGCCAGACGAAGTAGCGGGAGCCCGAAGACGACGATGAGCGGAATCACGACATACCAGGACCACGGCGTTACGACCGAGTCGAAGGGGCGCCTCATCGTGCTGCTGTACGAGGGCGCCATCAAGTTCCTCCGGCAGGCCCGGCAGGAGTTGCAGCAGGACAACTGGGGCCAGAAGGGCGTCTACATCAGCAAGGCGCTGGCCGTCATCGACGAGCTGGACGCGTGCCTCGACATCGAGGCGGGGGGCGACGTGGCCGCCAACCTGCGCCGCCTCTACGGCTTCATGCGCAGCCACCTGACGTCGGCCAACGTCCAGCGCGACTTGCAGAAGGTCCAGGACGTCATCGACCTTCTCACCGAGCTGAACGAAGGCTGGAAGGCGATCACGGGCTGACCCGCCTGAAGACGCGCGGCCCGTGTCCCGGGGCGCCGGGCATCTCTCCTCAAAGGCCCCGGCCGGAAGCTGACCTGTCCGGGGGCAAATCCGGGCCGCGCGAGCCCTTTCTCGCCGCGAGTCGAGCCTTTACAATGTGCCGTGCGGGCCACAGGATGCGCTACCGCGGCCAGCCGCTGCCCGGCCGGTCGAGTCAAGGATGATGATCCGGTGACTGAAGCCGCACCCCACAGGCGCCACTACGAGCGCGGGATGGCGCTCGCCGAGGCCGGCAAGCACGCCGAAGCGCTCGCCTGCATCGAGCAGCACCTCGCCCGGCACCCGGACGACGTAGAGGCCGCGAACGATCTCGCGGCGCTGCTCCACGCGCTGGGGCGGTCCGAGGAGGCCGTGGACCACCTCAAACGCGTGGTGGCCACCGCCGGCTGCCCCCCTCAGGCGCTGTGGAACCTGGCAGAGGCGTCGCTGGCGGCCGGCCGGCCCCAGGAGGCCGCCGCCATCTTCGACCGGCTCAACGAGCAGGAGCTGCTGAGCTTCGATCTCGTGAACCGCACAGCCGCGGCGATGCTGGATGCCGGGGAACTGGCGGGGGCAACGGAGGCGCTGCTCCGTTCGCTGGCGATGCTGCCGGAGCAGGAGAAGCTGCTCAGGCCGATGCTGGCCCAGATCCGCCGGAAGCGCCTCAAGATCGCCTTCTTCCTCCGCGGCGGCGCCGGCGAGCGCGTCAGCGACGTCTACGAGTACCTCCACGCCCGCTTCGACGTCCGCCCGCATTACGACCTCGGCGAGGACGACCAGCAGGCCGTCGGTGACGCCATGCAGTGGTGCGACCTGGCCTGGTTCGACGGCCTCACCGCCGCCGCCGTCCTCGGCAGCCGCAAGATCAAGACCTGCCGCATCGTCCTTCACATACACCAGGAGGATGCCGCCGGGGCGTGGCTCGACTGCATCTGGTGGCCGCGCGTGGACATGGCCTTCGCCGACTGCAACGCCCGGGGCCTGGCGAGCGTTCGCCGGGTGGCGGCGGCGCAGGACCCCAACGTCCATCTCGTGCCGATGATCCGCGGGGTGGACCTCGAAGTCTTCGCGTTCTCGCCGCGCGAGCGCGGCAAGCAGCTCGCCTGGGCCGGGCGCCTCGACCACCGGCAGAACCCGGCGCTGCTGATCCAGTGCTTCGGTGCGCTGCACCGGGCGGACGGCGATTACCGGCTGGCCGTCGCCGGCGTGTTCGAGGACCGCGCGCTGGAGGAGTATCTCTTCGAGCTCATCGCCGCCTTGGACCTGGTGGATGCGGTCCGGTTCGATGGCTGGCAGGAGGACCTGCCGGCATGGCTGGCCCCAAAGCATTACATCGTCAGCACCGGCATCCAGGAGGCGGTGCCGAACGCCGTCCTGAAGGGCATGGCCTGCGGCCTCAAGCCCCTCGTGCATGTGTATCCCGGCTGCCGGGACCACTGGCGAGATGAGGACCTGTTTGCCTCGCCCGAGGAGTTCCGGCAGGCCGTCATGGAAGGGCCCTACGAGCCGGAGGCCTACCGCCGCCGCGTGGCGGACGGCTATGCGTTGAGCCCCCAGCGCGAGCACATTGGGCGGGCGATGGCGGCCCTCGAGCGGACGCCCCTCGTGGCGGAAGCGCCGCCGGAGGCGGCCGGCGACGGCGAGCCGCCCGCCGCGGGCACGTCCGGCGGTTGAGCCGCCCCGGCAGAGATTCGTGACCATGCACGCCACCGACGTCAGCGCGAACGGCCCGCTTGTCACGGTGCTGCTGCCGACGTACAACCGCCGCGACTACCTGCCCGATGCCCTCGGCAGCGTCGTCCGCCAGACCTATCGCAACCTCCAGATCATCGTCGCCAACGACGGCGGCGATGACGTCCGCGACATCGTCGAGGCCTTCGGCGACGGACGCATCGCCTATCTGACGCGCGAGGTCAACCGGGGCAAGGCCGCCACGCTCAACGAGGCCCTCGCCCAGGCCGAGGGCAGGTACGTCGCCTACATCGACGACGACGACCTGTGGTATCCGCACCACGTGGCCACGCTTGTGGCGGCCCTCGAAGGGTCCACCGAATGCCAGGTGGCCTACAGCAACCTGCTGCGGACGACCTTCCGCCCCGACGCCGACGGCAGCCGCCTGGTCGTCTCCAAGCTCCTCGAAATCCGGCGAGATTTCGACCGCTGCTTCATGTTCCACTTCAACCAGGCGCTGCACGTCAGCCTGATGCACCGGCGCGACCTGCTGAAGCGGACCGGGCCCTACAACGAGCAGGTCAGGGTGCTCATCGATTGGGACATGACGCGGCGGCTCTGCTTCTTCAGCGACTTCCTCCACGTCGAGGCCGTCACCGGCGAGTACTGCGTGCACGAGCAGAAGCAACTGTCCGACCGGATCTCCTTCCGGATGCGGCAGCGGCGCGAGGAGTTTAACTTCCACTTCTACCGGATCCGCATCAACCGGCCGCCGAAGCCCTGGCCGAAGGTCAGGGACCTGTCGATCCTCATCAGTCCCGACCACATGGACCAGGCGGTGGCGGAGGCGCTGGTGAAGTGCATTCGAATGACCTTCTGGCCGTTCCTGATCTACCTGGCGATGCCGGCGAGCGAGCTGGAGCGCGTGCAGATCGCCGACATGCACGAGGCCGTCGTGAGCGTGCCCGTTCCGCGTGGCATGCCGTACGCGGCGCGGATCGACGCGGCCGCCGCGGTGTGCGAGGGCGACTGCCTGGCGATTCTGCCGGTGGGGCTGCCCCTGGAGGACCTGTGGGTCGAGCGCCCGCTGCACGCCCTGCTGGCGAGCGCCCGCCCGCGGGAGGGCTTCCTGGTGCCCAAGTCGGGCCAGCAGCGATTCAGCGGCGTGTTCCGGAAGGACGAGTTCATCGAGGCGCGCCGGCGGGCGCCCGCCCTGCCGATCCAGCGGTCGATGGAGGCGGCAGGCATCGCCCTTCGGCACGCCGCCCCGGAGGAGCACCCGCTCCAGTTCGACGCCATTCTCCACGAGGCGTTCCGGCGCGAGGCCGAGGGCGACTGGCCCATGGCCGTGAAGCTCTACGAGGGCAACCGCCGGCTGTTCGCCAACGACGTGTGGATGAAGGAGCGCGTGGCCTGGGCGCTGAACGAGATCGGCAGCTACGACGATCGCGTGCTCCATCTCTGCCGCGAGGTGGACGAGCGCCAGCCGTCCATCGACCTGCTGCTGCTCGAGGCCCAGGTGCTTCGCCGGCGGGGCGACGTCGACCGCGCCGTGGAGATGCTCCAACGCGCGAGGGACATGCTCGAATGGAAAGCATAGCCGCCCGGAAACGCGCCGAGATCGCCGCCCGCGCCCTTCGCCAGCGCTACGACGTCTGCAAGGAGCTTGGCGAGTGCTACCTCGACCGCGGCGAGCCCGATAACGCCCGCGCGTACTTCGAGCTGGCCGTCCGGCTGCGCCCGGAGTTCGCCGGCGGGCATGCCGGCCTCGGGCGCGTGGCGCTGCGCCGCGGGGAGGTCGACAAGGCCCGGGAGTTGTTCGAGGCCGCGCGGCAGAAGGAGCCGAAATCGGCCGAAGCGGTCGCCGGGCTGGCGGCCGTCGCGGCCGAGCGCGGGGACGCGGACGAGGCGATGCGGCTGTACGCTGAGTCGCTCGCGCTGGACGGCGAGGACCTGGCGACGCTGGCTGCGATGTCCGACGTGTGCCTGCGGGCGGGAGCGCCCGAGCGAGTGGCGGGGCTGCTGGAGGCGTACCTTCAGCGGCATCCGGGCAGCCCGCGGGCGCTGCTGTACGCGGCGCGGCTTCAGGCGGTCCGGGGCGAGGCGGCGGCGGCCCGCGCGACGCTGATCGGGCTGCTCGCCCTCCGGCCGGACGACGACCAGGCCGCGGCGCTGCTTGCCGAGATCGACACCGGCGGGCCGCCCCCGACGTGAACGCCGCCGCGCTTGCCCCCGGCAGACCCGCGGGCGTATGCTCTCCGCGCAGCCGATCGGGAGAAGCACGACATGAAGGCAGTCATCCTTGCGGGGGGCTACGGCACGCGGCTGGCCGAGGAAACCGACCGCATCCCCAAGCCGATGGTGGAGATCGGCGGGCGGCCGATCATCTGGCACATCATGAAGCTCTACGCCCACTACGGCGTCGAGGAGTTCGTCATCGCGCTGGGGTACAAGGGCGAGTCCATCAAGCACTTCTTCCTCGACTACCACTACCTGTGCGGCGACATCACCGTGTCGCTCGCCAGCCGCGACGTGATGCGCCATAACAAGCCCGCCGAGGACTGGCGCATCCACCTGGTCGATACCGGGCTCGACACGCTGACCGGCGGGCGCCTCAAACGCCTCGTCCCCTGGATCGCCGGCGAGACCTTCCTGATGACCTACGGCGACGGCCTGTCGGACGTGAACGTCGAGAAGCTCCTGGCGTTTCACCGGTCGCAGGGGGGCCTGGCGACGATGACGGCCGTCCGTCCGCCCGCCCGCTACGGCCACATGGAGTTCGAGGGGGCAAGGGTGGACCGCTTCTTCGAGAAGCCCCAGGCACAGGAAGGCTGGATCAACGGTGGGTTCTTCGTGCTGGAGCCGGGGGTGCTGGATTACATCGAGGGCGACGAGACGAGCTTCGAGACCACCCCGCTGGAGGCCCTGACGCGCGACAGGCAGATGTTCGCCTACAGGCACGAAGGCTTCTGGCAGTGCATGGACACGCTGCGCGACGTGCGGCTGCTTCGGGCGCTGTGGGACGGCGGCCGGGCGCCGTGGAAGGTGTGGAACGAATGAGCCACCCGAGCTTCGCGGGACGCCCCGTGCTGGTCACGGGTGCCACGGGCATGGTGGGTTCGGCGTTGACGGCCGAGCTGGTCAGGCAGCGGGCCCGTGTCGTGGCGCTCGTGTGCGACGTCGATCCGCAGTCCGAGTTCTACCGCAGCGGAACGTACCGGCACGCGCGGGTGGTCAACGGCCGGCTGGAGGACTACGCCGCCGTGGAGCGCGCCGTCGCCGAGAACGACGTTGAGGTCGTGTTCCATCTCGGCGCCCAGACGCTGGTGACCACGGCGCTGCGGGCGCCGCTGCTGACGTTCGAGAGCAACGTTCGCGGCACGTATAACCTGCTGGAGGCGTGCCGCAGGCTCCGCGACGGCGTGAGGGCGGTCGTCGTCGCCTCGAGCGACAAGGCCTACGGGGCGCTCTCGGCCGCGGCCTACACCGAGGATGACCCGCTCCTCGGCCGCCATCCCTACGACGTCAGCAAGAGCTGCACCGACCTGATCGCGCAGGCCTACTTCCACACGTACGCCTTGCCGGTGGCGATCTCGCGCTGCGGGAACATCTATGGCCCGGGCGACCTGAACTGGGACCGGATCGTGCCGGGGACGATCCGCTGGGCGCTGCACGAGGAGCGCCCGGTCATCCGCAGCGACGGGCAGTACGTGCGCGACTACGTCTACCTGCCCGACGTGATCAGCGGCTACCTGGCGCTCGCCGAGCACATCGACGAGGAGGGCGTGACGGGGCAGGCGTTCAACTTCGCCCCCGGCTCGCGGATCACGGTGCTGGGGATCGTGAAGCTGATCCTCGACCTGGCCGGCAAGCCGCGCCTCGAGCCGATCATCCAGAACGCCGCCACGGCGGAGATTCGGGAGCAGACGCTCGACGCCTCGAAGGCCCGAGACGTTCTGGGTTGGCGGCCGGCGTTCGACCTGCGCACCGGCCTGGCCGAGACCATCGAGTGGTACCGCCGGTACTTCGCGGAAGGGCGGCTCTAACCGCCGCTTGAATCTAGAGTTCCGGGACAACGGGCTGCCCGTCCTCGTCCAGGCAGCCGAGCATCTCGGCCAGCTTCCTGACCCCGGGGAGTTCCGGCCGCCGCTTGTGCTCGGCGAGGCAGGCGACGGCAGCCTCGGCCTTCCGCCCCAGGCTCGCCAGGCACACCGCCCGCGCGAGATCCAGGCCGGGGTAGTCGGCGTACAGCAGCTTCGCCTCCTCGAAGTCCACGAGCGCCTGGTGCACCTCGAGCACGTTCGCCCTCCCGTGGGCGGCGGAATCGTCGGCGAGGTCCCGCTCCTGGCCCCAGGCGAGGTGCATCTTGCCGCGCAACGCCAGGCCGATGGCCCGGTCGAGCTCCGCCTTGAGGCGCTTCTCCCATCGCTTGGCGAAGATCGTGATCACCAGGTCCGTCAGCTTCAGCTTCTGCTCGCCCGACAGGTCGGACAGCCGCACGAGGTCCAGGTGCGCCTTCGTGAGATGGCAGAACGGCAGGCGGATGCTTTCGCGCGAGCCCGTGCCGAAGTGGGCCTCGTCGCTGCGGCGGTGGTGCTCCACGTTCGTCTCGCGGCGGAAGTAGCGCCGGATGAACAGCGCCTCCGGGAGCTGCACGAACTTGCCCCGCAGCGCCAGCTCCGCCAGCAGCAGGTTGTCGGCGGCGTGGTGGCCCCGGCGGAACAACGTCGGCAGCGTCTGGACCGCCGAACGCCGCATCAGCCCGTAGAAACAGTTGCACAGCTTCATCTGCGCCATGACCACCAGCAGCCGGTCCACGGCCGAGTCACTCGTGACCTCGAACGGGTCCCGGTAGATCTCCGTCGGCTTGCCCTCGGCGTCGACGAGCTGGGTGGCCGTGTAGGCCAGGACGGCGTCGGAACCGGCGTCGAGCGCCTCGGCGCACCGCTGGACGTACGTGGGCTGCCAGCGGTCGTCAGCGGCCGCCCACATGAAGTACTCCCCTCGCGCCATGTCGCACACGCGGTTGTAGTTCCGCGGAGCGCCGACGTTCCTGGGGTAGCGGTAGACGCGGATGCGGGTGTCCTTGTCGGCGTACTCGCGGCAGATGTCCGCCGTGGCGTCGGTGGAGGCGTTGTCCGAGATCAGCAGCTCGAAATCGCCTTCCGTCTGCCCCAGCAGCGAGTCGATCGCCCCAGGCAGCAGCTCCTGCTCGTTGTAGATCGGCAGGCCGATCGTGATCCTCGGCACTTTGTCAGCCATGTCTCGTCCTTCTACTCGGTCGTATGTTATGGCAAGATCGTCACTTGCGCCGAAGCCAACCGCCGGGGTAATGCGTGATATCCGCCGTCCTCGGGCCCTCGTTGAACGGGCGCGGGGTGGCTTCCAGAACGAACTCCGGATGCTCGCGGAGGAACTCGGCCGCGGCGGCGGCGGGGTTGTCGTCGGTCCAGCCGCTCTGGCCGCCGGGCACGTCGGTGAGGTCCTTCATGATCCCGTCGGTGACGATCGCGTACGAGCCGGGCGTGACGACGTCGTGGTACGCGTCCAGCTCTCTGCGGACGTGCGCCCGGGTGTGGCAGGAGTCGAGGATCAGCATCACTGACTCGCCGGGACGGATGAGCGACTTCACCTGCTCGACCGTCTCGGGGGCGACGGAGTCGCCCTCGATCATCGTGATGCGAGCGGCCATGGGATGTGCCTCGACGGCGCGGCGGTTGGGCGGGCGGATCTCAACGTCCACCCCGACGACGCGCCCCCGCCCCATCGCCTCCAGCAGCGAGGCGTAGAAGATCAGCGATCCCCCGTGCGCGATGCCGGTCTCCACGATCACGTCGGGGCGGATGGCCCAGACGGCCTCCTGCACGCGGATCATGTCCTCGGGCAGTTGGATGACGGGGCGGCCCATCCAGGTGAACGAGTAGGAGTACTTGCACGCCCAGCCGACCTTGAGCCACTGCTGCGAGATGATCTCGAACGCCTCCGGCCCGTAGAGGTCGAGCGTTCGGCTGCCGCCGGGGCTCTCGCAGACGACCGTGCGCTGTTCGGTGTCGATGGTCAGTTTCATGGGTTACCGCACCAGTTCGATGTCCAGGCGGGCGCGCCGGAGCAGCCCCAGCACCTCCCCGCCGTAATTGGGGTTCATCAGGACCGCCCGGACGACGCCGCGGTCGCGGATCGCCTCCGGGCCCACGATCGGATGACCGGTGCCCGGCACGTAGTGTCCCTGCTTCGCCGGGTTGATGTCGATGAGGCAGTTGATGAGCCTGCCATCCGGATCGATGAGGTTCGCGAGCGTGCAGCCCTTGGCGGCTGCGCCCCAAAGCGCCAGCGGGCCATCGGCCGCCCAGCGGCGAATGCGGCCGCGCCAATCGGCGATCAGGTCCTGCTCCCTGCGGGCGTAGGCGGCGGCCAGCTCAGCCGTCTGGCCGTCGTCGCCGGCCGGGGGCGTCGGTTCCGTCAGCCCGTCGGTCTCGGCCCACAGGTACTGCCCGCCGAAGACGTGGCGGACCGTCTTCGCCCGCAGCCCCGCCGCCTCGAGCGCCCGCGCCAGCGACGCCTTCGTGAACAGGCTGCAATGCTCGTAGAAGAGGTCCCACACCACGCCGTTCCGCAGGATCCACTCCACGCAGGGCGTTTCGAGAAACACGCGTGGCCGGTCGGTCGCCTCCAGGCCGCGGCGGATCGTCCGCAGCAGCGCCGGCGGATCGGGCGTGTGCTCGATAACGTGCCGCGAGACCACAACGTCGGCCGGCTCGTCCGGGCACGTGTCGTCGTAAAAGCATCGGCGGAACCTCAGGCGGCCCTCCAGGTCGACCTCCGGGCCGATGTAGCTCGGGTCGAAGCCGAGGCCGGTATTGCCAAGCTCGGCCGGAGCCACGAGTCGGCGGAGAAAATGCCCCTTCCCGCAGCCGACCTCGACGATGCGGCATCCGCGCACGCCTTCCTCGCCCAGCAGCCGCTCCGCCAGGGCCGACACGTGCTCCTGGAACGCGCCGCTGCACGTCTGCGTGTTGTCGTAGCGGTCGCCGTAGTCCAGAAGCGCCGCGTCGAACGCCTGGTTGAACACGAGCCCGCAGGCGGGGCAGACGGCCAGCTCGAGGTCGCCGCGCGTCACGGCGCGGGCGGCGGCCGCTTCGGCCACGACCAGGTTCTGGTGCACGGGCACGCCGCGGCGCACCAGGAACAGACGCGCGGTGGCGCCGCAGAGCGGGCACGCCCGGGCCTCGCTCATCGTGTCGCGTTGTCGGGGTGCTCTCGCCACCACGCGATGGTTTCTCCGATGCCGGCGGCCAGGTCGAACGCCGGCGACCAGCCCACCTCGCCCGCCAGTCGCGATACGTCCGCCGTCACGCGCGGCGCGTCACCCTCGGCCGGCGGGTCGCGGCGGACCTCCAGAAGGTCCGGCCGCCCCGTCTGCTCGGCGATGAGCACGGCGACGCGCCCCACGCGCTCGGCCCGGCCGGAAGCCACGTTGACCGGCCCGGTGACGTCGCTGTCGAGTAATGCGGCGAAGGCGGCCCCCGCATCCTTCACGTGCAGGAAGTCGCGCTCGTAATCGCCGTGTCTGCAAACGGCCCGCCGGCCCGCCAGCAGCGAGCGAACCAATGATGCCACCAGCCGCTCCGGCTTCTCCCGCGGGCCGTACAGGTGGAACAGCCGACCCCAGGCGAACGACATCCGCACCTGAGCGGCATACGCCGACGCCATCACCCGGAGGGCGTGCTTGCAGGCGCCGTAGAGGCTTCCCGGCCGGGTCGGGGTGGCGTGCTCGCGGAAGGGCCCCGCCCCGCCCCATTCGTACTCGGCGCACGTGCCGGCGCCGACGGCCCGGCGCCCGCCCGAGGCCGCGAAACGCTCCAGCAGGTGCAGGCTCGCGGCGACCCAGCGCAGATTCTCCGGCGAGGTCCAGTACGTCCCCGGCTTGGCGCACCAGGCGAAGTGCAGCAGGTGGCTCGGCCGCAGCCGGGCGATGAGCCCGGCCGTCTGCTGCGCGTCCAGCAGGTCCGCGCGATGCCACTCGGCTTCGTGCGGCTCCGCCGGCGCGGCGAGGTCGACCGCGTGGACGATGTAGCCGCGCTCGGCAAGCGGCCGCAGGCTTTGCAGGCCGACGAACCCGTTCGCGCCGGTGACCAGGACGGTCTTCATGGCTCGAAATCCGGATAGCCGGCGTCGCGATCGGAGATCACCCGCACCTCGCCCCCCCAGGCGATGCCGAAGGCCGGGTCGTTCCACCGAACGCCCCGCGCGTTTTCGGGGTCGTATCGCTCGCTCATCTGGTAGAAGACCTCCGCACCGTCGGTGAGCGTGAGGAACCCGTGCGCGAGGCCCGGGGCGATAGAGAGCGTCCGGCGGTTCTCCGCCGACAGCTCCAGGCCGATCGATCTCAGGAACGTCGGCGAGCCGCGGCGCAGGTCGAGCACGACGTCGTGGACGGCGCCGCGGGTGCAGCGGACGAGCTTGGCCTCCTCGTGCGGGGCGGCCTGGAAGTGCATCCCCCGCAGCGTGCCCGCCCGGGCGTTGAAAGAGATGCTCGCCTGCACGTAGCTCGTCGCCAGGCCGTGGGCGGCGAACTCCTCGGCGCAGAACGTCCGGGCAAAAAAGCCGCGATCGTCCTCCTGGCGCTCCGGCTCGACCACGACCACCCCCGCGATTGCCGTCGGCGTGAAGATCACGGCAGCACCTCCAGGCGCGGGATCGGCACGACGAACCTGCCGCCCCAGTCGCGCACCGCCGCCATCTGGTGGGTGATC
>CAZMDT010000007.1:20673-21623 GCA_964564965.1 uncultured Planctomycetaceae bacterium
GCTGTGACCGGTTTGGCTTCGAGCCGGAGATTACCGCGAAGATAGCCAAGCGGAAATACCGCGTCTACGAGGTGCCTATCAGTTATCACGGGCGCGATTACTCAGAAGGCAAGAAGATTAGCTGGAAAGACGGCCTCGCCGCCATCTGGTGGGTGATCTCTTCCCTGAGATTCCACGGCAGGATGAGCACGTAGTCCGGCCGGGCCTCCAGCAGCCGCTCGGGGGCGCGGACGGGAATGCGCGTGCCGGGAAGGAACCTTCCCTGCTTGTGCGGGCTGCGGTCCACGGTGAACGGCAGCAGCTCGGGCCCGACCCCGCAGTAGTTGAGCAGCGTGTTGCCCTTGGCCGCCGCGCCGTAGCCCGCCACGCGCCGCCCACTGTCTCTCGCCTCGATGAGGAACTTCAGCAGGCTGCACTTCACGGCGGCTACCTTGTCGGCAAAGCCGCTGTAGGTTTCGATGCGGCCGAGCCCGCGCTCGGCCTCGAGGGCGCGCATCCGCTCGACGGCCGACGCGGTGGGGCGGTCCGCCGTGTCGTGGCAGGCGTAGAGGCGGAGCGATCCGCCGTGAGTGGGAAGCTCCTCGACGTCGAAGGGGCGCAGGCCGTGATGCGTGAACACGCGTTCCGCCGTCGCGAAGGAGAAGTACGAGAAGTGCTCGTGGTAGATCGTGTCGAACTGGTTCTGCTCGATGAGGCGGAGGAGGTGGGGGAACTCGATGGTCGCGACGCCGGCGGGCGCGAGGAGGGTCTTCATTCCTGCGACGAAGTCATTGAGGTCCGGCACGTGGGCGAGGACGTTGTTGGCGATCAGCAGGTCGGCGCGGTGTCCGCGGGCGGCCAGCTCCTTCGCCGCCTGCGAGCCGAAGAAGACGATCTCCGTGGGGATGCCCTTTTCGATGGCGGCCTCGGCGACGTTGGCGGCGGGTTCGATGCCGAGCACCGGGACGCCG
>CAZMDT010000007.1:21633-24542 GCA_964564965.1 uncultured Planctomycetaceae bacterium
TGCTGCCGGAAGTACTGCAGCAGGTAACCGTCGTTGCTGGCGAGCTCGACGATCTGCGAGGCGGGCCCGAGGGCGAACCGCTCCGTGGCGTGCTCGACGTATCTACGGCAGTGGGCCAGCCAGGTGTCGGAGTAGCTCGAGAAGTACGCATAGTCGCCGAAGATCTCGTCCGGCGACTCGATCTGCGGCAGCTGCACCAGGAAGCACCGCTCGCACACCCGCACGTGCAGCGGATAGAACCGCTCCGGCTCGGCGAGCTGCTCGGAGGTGAGATAGGCGTTGGCGAGCGGCGAAACCCCCAGGTCCACGAACGTCGCGGCCAGGTCGGCGTGGCAGAAGCGGCATGTCGGAAGGCCCATGCGGGGATCTCTCCGTACCGGGGCTTGTCCGCCGGGCGTCTCCACGCTCGGCGCCGCTGTGCCGAGTATGCGCGTGCCCGGGGGGCGATTCCAGGGAAAACGACGCCGGCGCGGCACGGGGCCGCCAGGGCCCCCCGGTCAAGGCTCTTGCCGGCCCGGTCTTTGTTTCTTACTGTTCCTGAGGGAAGGGCCGATGCAGACTGCGAGCGGGCTTTCGCGGCTCCCGAAGTGCCGCCGGCCGGGGAGCTCCTTGAATGGAGTTGCCTTAGGCCTTGCGTCTGCCCATGAAGTTAGGCTAAGCTAACATAGTTATCCGAACCCAACAGAGGCACAGGACACCGATGCCGGCGCCCGGAAAACTCAGCGCGAGTCTCGAAGATTACCTCGAGACGATCTTCCATATCGAGCGGGAGCGGCGGGCCGCCCGCGCCAAGACGATCAGCAAGCGGATGAACGTCAGCCGCCCGTCGGTGACCGGGGCGCTGCACGCGCTGGCCGAGCGCGGACTCATCAACTACGAGCCGTACGAACTGGTGACACTCACGCACAAGGGGCGCACCGCCGCTCGCGACGTCGTCAGCCGCCACGAGGCGCTGCGGGATTTCTTCGTGAAGGTGCTCGGCGTCGACGAGAGCAAGGCGGACGAGGCGGCCTGCCTGGCGGAGCACACCATCCCGCCGGCCATCCTCGAGCGGTTCGCGAAGCTCGTGGAGTTCATGGAGGACGGAGGCGAAATCTCCCCCGAGGGGCTCACGGGGTTCGTCAGCGCTCTGGGGCGCGGCGACGAAGACGCCCCGGCGAGGGCCGGCAAGCCCGGCGGCCGGAAGAAGAGGCGGCGGAATGAGTGATGCCACACACGATGCCGGCGGGCAGGCACCGGACGGCGGGGCGACGATGCCGCTGTCGATGGCCGCCATCGGGCAGGAGGTAGTCCTCGCCTGCGTGCACGGCGGACAGGGCCTGGTGCGGCGGCTCACGGAGATGGGCCTCCGGCCCGGCGTGCGGTTCCGCATCATGGCCAAGAACCATCCCGGGCCGGTCATCGTCTCGCTGAAGGACTCGCGCCTGGTGCTGGGGTACGGCATGGCGCATCGGATCTACGTATCGCCCGCCTAGGGCGAGGGCGAGCCAATGGCCGAACCCGCGTTCACCATCGCGCTGGTGGGCAACCCCAACTCGGGCAAGACCACGGTCTTCAACGCCATCACCGGTTCGCGCCAGCACGTGGGGAACTACCCCGGCGTCACCGTGGAGAAGAAGCAGGGCCGCGCCCGCGGCGGCGGCGCGGACCTGTCGGTGGTGGACCTGCCGGGCACGTACAGCCTCACGGCGTACAGCGCGGAGGAGATCATCGCCCGGAACTTCATCCTGGAGGACAGTCCGGACGTCGTGGTGGACATCGTGGACTGCTCGAACCTGGAGCGGAACCTGTATCTGGCCACGCAGCTCATGGAGATCGCCACGCCCCTGGTGCTGGCGTTCAACATGTCGGACGTGGCCAAGGCGCGGGGGTACCGCATCGACATGAAGGCGCTCTCGGCGCTGTTCGGCGTGCCGATCGTCGAGACCGTCGCCCACAAAGGGGAGGGGATCGCCGAGATGCTCGAGGCGGCCGTGGCTACCGCACGCCGCGGGCCCGACGCCGTTGCCGACCAGCGGCACCCCGGCTACGGGCACGAGATCGAGCCGCACGTCCGCCAACTTACCGATCTGGTCGCCGCGCGCTGCGCGGGCGAGCAGCACCGTCGCTGGCTTGCCATCAAGCTCCTGGAGGGCGATGAGGAGACCGGCCGGCGGCTCCGCCGCTGCTGCCCCGGGCACGCTCAGGAACTGTTCGCCGAGGCCGCACGCCTCCGCGAGCACGTCGAAAGGGTCTGCGGGGACTCCGCCGAGATCATCCTGGCCGACCGGCGGTACGGGTTCATCTCGGGCGCCTGCACGGAGGCCGTCACTGAGACCGTCGAGCGCCGCCACGAGCGGAGCGACAAGATCGACGCCGTCCTGACGCACCGGTGGGTGGGCCTGCCGATCTTCGCGGTCCTGATGTACCTGACGTTCTTCATGGCGTTTCGGCTGGGCGAGCCGGCGATGGGGTGGATCGAGGCCGGCTTCGAGTGGCTCGGGCAGGCCGTCGCCGCCCAGTGGCCGAGGGGCGCCGACAGCGTGCTGAAGTCGCTCCTGGTCGACGGCGTCATCGGCGGGGTGGGCGGTGTGCTGGTGTTCGTGCCGAACGTGCTGCTGCTGTTCCTGGCGATCGCGGTTCTGGAGGACAGCGGCTACATGGCCCGGGCGGCGTTCATCCTCGATCGGCTCATGCATCGCATCGGCCTGCACGGTAAGAGCTTCATCCCGATGGTCATCGGCTTCGGGTGCAGCGTGCCGGCGATCCTGGCCACGCGGATTCTGGAGAACCGCCGGGACCGGCTGACGACGATGCTGGTGGTGCCGCTGATGAGCTGCGGCGCCCGGCTGCCGATCTACGGGTTGATCATCCCGGCGTTTTTCCCGGTGGCGTGGCGGGCGCCCATCCTCTGGGGCATCTACGTCATC
>CAZMDT010000007.1:24552-27871 GCA_964564965.1 uncultured Planctomycetaceae bacterium
GGCGGTCGTCTGCGTCAAGGTTCTCCGCTCGACGCTGTTCCGGGGCGAGTCCACCCCCTTCGTGATGGAGCTGCCACCGTACCGCCTGCCGACGCTCAAGGGGCTGCTGGTGCACACGTGGGAGCGCGGCTGGCAGTACGTCAGGAAGGCCGGCACCATCATCCTCGGCTTCTCCATCGTCCTGTGGGCGATGACCAATTTCCCCAGGAAGCAGCAGTTCGACCGCGACTACGAGGCGCTGGCCGCGCAGGCGCGGACGGACTACCTGGCGGCGGCACGGCCGACCGCCGAGATGCTGCATTTGCCCCCCGAGCCCGGCCTGCTGAGGCGTGCGCTCGCCGCCGAGCTCCAGACGCAGGCCGAGCAGCGGAAGCACTACGAGGACGAGGCCGGCTTCCGCCGGGCGGCCGAGGACCGCCACGCCGTCCTGGCCGAGCTCTACGAGAAGCCCGGCGGGGAGAAGCTCAGGCGGTTCATCGAGACACGTGAGCGCGTCCTGGCCGTTGAGGAAGACTTCGCGCGCACCGTGCGGCAGGAGGACCTGCTGCCGGGGGCGCCCGCGTACAATCGGGCTGCGCAGCGGCGCGACGCGGCGCTGGCGGAGATCCGCGCACGCGACCCCACAGCCTACGAGGCGGTGCGCCAGCACCTGGACGGCCCGTGGGCGGCGCTGCGAACCCGCCTCAGCGCCCTGGCAGCGCAGCAGCGCTCCGAGCGGCTCCTGCACTCGGTGACCGGGCGCATCGGCCGGGGGCTGGAGCCGGTGCTCCGGCCGATGGGCTTTGACTGGCGCATCGGCACCGCGCTGACCGGCGCGCTGGCGGCGAAGGAGGTCTTCGTGGCGCAGCTCGGCATCGTGTTCGCGGCGGGCGAGACGGGGGAGGACCCCGAACCGCTCCGCGCGCAGTTGCGGGCGAACTACACCCCGCTCGTGGGCTTCTGCATCATGCTGTTCTGCCTGGTCAGCGCGCCGTGCATGGCCACCATCGCCGTAACGAAGAAGGAGTCCGGCTCCTGGAGGTGGGCCCTGTTCCAACTCGGCTACCTGACCGCGCTGGCGTGGCTGCTCACCACGGCCGTCTACCAGATCGGTAGCCTGTTCGCCTGAACCTGCCGCCTACAATGGCGTGACAGGGGAGCGAGACAATGTACGAGTATGTCGTTGCGGGCATCCTGGTCGCCGCCGCGGCGGCGCTTCTGGCCTGGCGGGTCCACAAGGCCTGGACGGGCAAGGGGACCACGTGCGGCTCCTGCGGCGCCTGCCGGCGTTGGCGGGCTGCGTGCAACCAAAGCCCGGAGGCCCGCCCACCGGCCCGGGATTAGCGCTGCGGGCGCGGACGCCTTACCCGCTAGCGCTTCTGCTCGGGGGCCTCGGTCTTGGCCGCCTCGCCCACGCCGCGAATCGCCCAGCGTGCCAGCCGCAGGCGCGTGTTGCCCGTGTCGTCGATCTTCACGATGACCTCGGCTTCCCGGACCTCGACGACGGTTCCGCAGATGCCGCCGATCGACGTGACCTTGTCGCCCTTCTTGAGGTTCCCGAGCATCTCGCGATGCTGGGCCTGCTGCTTGCGTCGGTTTCGGCTGGAGAAGACCATCATGACGATGAACAGCCCCAGGACGACCAGCAGAGGCCAGTAGTTGCCGAGAAGGTCGGTGGGCCTCTGCTGCTTACGAGCCTCGGTGCCGCCGTCGCCTTCCTTCTGCTTGTCGCCCGGTCCCTCGTCCTGAGGCTGCGGGACAGGCGGGCGTTCGGGGGCAGTTCCCCCGCCGTCCTGTGCCCAGGCCGCACTCGACGCCGCCAGCCACAGCGCCAACGCCGCCCATCCGCCGATCCACGCCACGCGCCGTTTGCCGTATCGCATGTTCCGTGTCCTTTCGTGTGAAGACGCCATTGTGCGTCATCGGGGCGCGCCGGTCAAACGCAAGATCGCCCCCCGGCCGGCTATGGCCCGCCGTCGGCGGGTCCCGGGCGCATCGCGGCCAGCCATGCCGCCGCGGACTCCGCCAGCGTGCCGGCGGCGATCGCCTCGCGGATGGTCGCCATCAGGCGGGCGAAGAACCGCAGGTTGTGGATCGTCACGAGGACCGGCCCGAGCATCTCGCGCGCCATGAACAGGTGCCGCAGCGTGCCGCGGGAGAAGCGCCGGCACCCGTAGCAGTCGCAGCCTTCCTCGAGGGGGCGGGCGTCGCCGGCCCATCGGGCGTTGCGGAGGCGGAGGCGCCCCCGCCAGGTGAACGCCTGCGCGTTCCGCCCGTTGCGCGTCGGCAGGACGCAGTCGAACATGTCGATGCCGCGGCGCACCGCCTCGATGATGTCACGGGGCTCGCCGACGCCCATGAGGTATCGCGGGCGATCGGCGGGGAGCTGGCGGTCGGCGTCGTCCAGGACGGCGCACATGGCCTCGTGGCCCTCGCCGACGGACAGCCCGCCCACGGCATAGCCGGGCAGGTCGAGCGACACGATCCGCTCGGCGCTCTCGGCCCGCAGGTCCGCGAACACGCCGCCCTGCTGAATGCCGAACAGCGCCTGCTCGCCGCCGGCGACGACAGCGCACCCGGCGGATCGCCAGGCGTCGGCAGAGCGGGCGGCCCAGTCGGCGCTGCGCCCCACGGCCGCGGCCACGTCCGCCTTGGCGGCGTCCGCCGGCGGGCATTCGTCGAGTTGCATGATGATGTCCGCCCCGAGCTGCCGCTGCACCTCGACGGCCCGCTCGGGCGTCAGCGCGACCTCCGCCCCGTCCACGTGCGAGCGGAACACCACGCCCTCCTGGTTTACCCGGCGCAGATGCGCCAGGCTGAACACCTGGTAGCCCCCGCTGTCCGTCAGGACGGGTCCGTCCCAGCCCATCAGCCGGTGCAGGCCCCCCAACGCCGCCACGGTCCCCGCACCGGGCCGGAGCATCAGGTGGTACGTGTTGGCCAGGATGATCTCGACCCCCGCCGCACGCAGTTGGTCCGGCGTGACGCCCTTGACGGTCCCGGCCGTGCCGACCGGCATGAACGCCGGCGTGGCCACCTCTCCGTGCGGGGTGACCAGGCGGCCAAGGCGCGCCAAGCCGTCAGTGTGTCGAACGTGGAAGGCAAACATCGGCATATCGTGCGCCCGCGGGCGCGGCCGCCCGTGCGGGTCGCGATCGTCTCCTGCCGGCATGCCGCGGGGGCTCTCCGCAGTCCCGGCGCGCCGGGACTACCGTTCCCTCACGGCACGGTGAACGGCCAGGCACCGCCTCAGGAGCGGCTCCATTTCGTCTAGCGGGACCATGGTGGCGGCGTCGGAGAGGGCGTTGGCGGGGTCGGGATGGGTCTCGATGAACAGCGC
>CAZMDT010000008.1:0-969 GCA_964564965.1 uncultured Planctomycetaceae bacterium
TCTATGACATCGGTGGTGGGATACCCAAGGGCAAGAAGTTTAAAGCCGTCCAGATCGGCGGGCCCTCCGGCGGCTGCGTGCCCGCCCAGCTCGCCGACACGCCCATCGACTACGAGGCCCTCAGCGCCGTCGGCGCCATGATGGGCTCCGGCGGGCTGGTCGTGCTCGACGAGGACGACTGCATGGTCGACATCGCCCGCTATTTCCTCGAGTTCACACAGAACGAATCGTGCGGCAAGTGCACCTTCTGCCGCGTCGGTACCCGCCGGATGCTCGACATCCTCCAGCGCCTCTGCAGCGGGGAGGGCCGGGCCGGCGACATCGAGCAGCTCGAGCAGCTCGCCCGCCACGTCGCGCGCGGGAGCCTCTGCGGGCTCGGCAAGACCGCCCCCAACCCCGTGCTCTCCACGCTGCGCTACTTCCGGGAGGAGTACGAGGCGCACATCGCCGGCCGCTGCCCCGCGCGCTCCTGCCGGGCGCTCATCCGCTACTTCGTCACCGACGACTGCATCGGGTGCACGAAGTGCGCACAGATCTGCCCCGCCGACGCGATCGAGATGCGGCCGTACGAGAAACACGAGATCGACACGGACAAATGCGTCCGCTGCGGGTCGTGCAAGGCGATCTGCCCGGCGGAGGCGATCGAGGTGGAGTGAGACAGGGGTTCGCGGCGGAACAGGATGCCGAGACTGACCATCGACAACCAGGCCGTTGAGGTGCCGCACGGCGCGACGCTGCTTCAGGCCGCCCGGAAGCTCGGCCTCGACGTGCCGACGCTGTGCCATCGCGATGGGCTGCCCCCGGCCACGACGTGCATGGTCTGCATCATGAAGGTCGAGGGGCACGCGAACTTCCTGCCCTCGTGCTCCACGCACGCGATGGACGGCATGGTCGTCGAGAGCGAGTCGCCGGAGGTCCGCGACGCGCGCCGGGCCGTCGGGAGTCGCGAAAGGGTTTGTCCGCGACGTG
>CAZMDT010000008.1:979-3482 GCA_964564965.1 uncultured Planctomycetaceae bacterium
AGGAGCGGCACGTGAACATCCCCCTGATGACCCGGCAGGTGGCGGCGGGCGACCTGCGCGCCGCCGCCGCCACGCTTGGCGCTGGCGAGGCGCCGCCGGCGCCGGCCGCCACCGACGCCTCGCGCGCCGAGCGCGCCTGCCGGCGCGGGCAGCACGACGAGCCCGTGGCCATCGGCCTGCTGATGCGCTACGTCGCGGCGGCGACGCAGCAGATGGCCGGCCTGCCCGCCGGCAGGCGCCCGCGCCTCGGCATGTCCGTGCACATCGGGCGCCTGCGCGACGGCGAGATGAACGCCTTCCTCGCCGAGGCGAGCGGCGCGCCGCGCGTCGTGCCGGACGACGACGCCGCGGGCTTCCGCGACACCGAGGCCCGCGCCGAGGCCGCCCGGTGCCTCCACTGCGACTGCCGTAAGCCCGTCACCTGCCGCCTGCGACAGCTCGCCGAACGCTACGGCGCCCGCCCGGGGCGGTACCGCGGCGAGCGGCGGGCCTTCCGCCAGGAGCGGACCCATCCGGAGGTGCTCTACGAGCCGGGCAAGTGCATCTACTGCGGCCTGTGCATCCGCATCTGCCAGCGCGCGGGCGAGCGGCTCGGGCTCACCTACATCGGGCGCGGCTTCGACGTGCGGATCGGCGTGCCCTTCGACGACTCGCTCGCCGAAGGCCTTCAGAAGGTTGCCGAGCAGTGCGCCGTCGCCTGCCCCACCGCCGCCCTGGCGTTCAGGGACGACTCACGCAATCAATATGAGTTCTAAGAGCGTCGCCACCGATGCTAGAATGCAGAGCCCTCGGCCGGTGCGCCGGGGGCTTCGGCGCGGCCGGCGAAAAAGGAGGCGCATGGCGTGAACGAAACAGTGAGTCTTCTGTTCTGCAACTGCTCTTACGCGGGCGCTGTTGACGACGACGTGCGGCGCGGCGTGCTGGCGGCGCTGGCGTCCTCGGGCATCGCCTACACCGCCGTGGCCGACCTGTGCGGCATGGCGGCGGAGCAGCCCGAGCGCCTGCGCGAGCTGGCCGCCGACGGGCGATTGACCGTCATCGCGTGCCGGCCTCGGGCGGTCCGCTGGCTGCTGCGTTACGCCGGGCTGGGCGACTCGGCCGAGGAGGCCGAGGTGCTCGACATGCGGTCCCAGCCGGCCGAGGAGATCATCGCCCGCCTGCCGGGCGCCGCGCCCGCGCCGCCGCTCGCCGCGGACCCGCCGAAGTTAGCCGCAAGCGGCGGCTGGGTGCCGTGGTTCCCAGTTATCGACTACGACCGTTGCGTTAACTGCCTTCAGTGCCTGAGCTTCTGTCCGTTCGGCGTGTACGGGACGGATGCCGGGGGGCGTGTCGCCGTCGCCCACCCGGCGAGCTGCAAGAACGGCTGCCCCGCCTGCTCGCGCATCTGCCCCGAGCTGGCGATCATCTTCCCCAAGCACGGCGAGGCGCCCGTCGACGGCGCCGAGGTCAGCGACGCCGACATCCGCGCCCGCCAGGCCGCCACGCTCGAAAAACGCCTCGCCGGCCGCGATATCCACGATGTCCTCGCCGCACGTCGGGCGAAGCTCCAGTCGCGCCTGGCGGCCGAGACGAGCGGGTGCGGATGCACCTGTAACTGCGCCTCGGATGCTGATCGCGGCGAGGCCGAGCGGGAACGCTGCGTCCGCCAGGCCGGGCAGGACGAGCCGTGCGAGGATTGCTGCGGCGGGGACTGCTGCGGCCCGGGGGCAGGAGACTGAATGCCTCTGGCGACCGGCACACAACTCGCCCCGCCGCAGGCGCGTGCCGAGCGCGACCGCCTGCTCGCCGCCGCCGACTGCTACGTCGCCGATCGCGGGCTCGTGCCGCCGCTGTCGATGGCGGACCTCGAGAACCATGCCTCCGCCCTCGCCGCCGAGGCGGAGGCCACCGGCGAGGAGGCGTTCCTCGCCGTGCTCATCAACAACGCCGCCTGGCGCGACACCGTAGCGGCCGTGCCGTTCGAACGCCGCACGCTTCTGCTGCCCCCCTGCCTGCGCCCACAGGACACCTGCCGCGCCGAGTTTGACGAGCTGGGCCTGCTGTGCCGCCGCTGCGGCGGCTGCGCCATCGGGCGGCTCGCCGACGAGGCCGATAGTCTCGGCTACGCCGTCCTCGTCGCCGAGGGCACCAGCATCGTCGAGACGCTCATCAACCGCGGCATGATCGACGCGGTCATCGGCGCCAGCTGCATGTCCGCCCTGGAGCGGACCTTTCCCTACATGACCTCGCACGCGATACCGGGCATCGCGATTCCGCTGCTCCGCGACGGGTGCCGGGACACCGACGTGGACGCCGACCGCATCCGCGAGGCCGTCGCCCTGCGGGCAGCGACCAGCCGCCACGCCCGGCTCGACCTCGACGCCATCCGCGCGGAGGTGGATGCCTGGTTCGCGCCGCGGGCGGTGCGCGATCTGCTCGGCGCCGACGGCACGGAGACGGAGGCCCTCGCCGTCGCCTGGCTGACGAGGTCGGGCAAGCGGTGGCGCCCCTTCCTGACGGCGTG
>CAZMDT010000008.1:3492-14838 GCA_964564965.1 uncultured Planctomycetaceae bacterium
GACGCCGCACCGGGCCCGCTGCCCGCGGCAGTGCGGCAGGTGGCCCTCGCCGTCGAGTGCTTCCACAAGGCCTCGCTCGTCCACGATGACATCGAGGACGACGACGATCGTCGCTACGGCCTGCCGACGCTCCACAAGGCCCACGGCGTGCCCGTGGCGCTCAACGTCGGCAACTTCCTCCTGGTCGAGGGCTACCGCCTGCTCGCCGCCTGCGACGCCACGCCCGCGCAGCGCGCCCACATGCTCCACGTCGCCGCCGACGCCCACCACGACCTCTGCCGAGGACAGGGCAGGGAGCTCTGCTGGATGCGCGCCCCGGGCCCGCTGGCGCCGGGCGACGTGCTGGACCTCTTTCGCCTGAAGACGGCGCCCGCGTTCGCCGTCGCCATGCGCCTCGGGGCCGTGCTCGCCGGGGCCGACGCCGCCGTCCACCGCGTCATCGAGGACTACAGCCGGGCGCTCGGCGTGGCCTACCAGATTCGCGACGACCTTGACGACGCCTTCGGGCCCGACGGCGGCGACACGCCGGCGATGCGCCCGTCGCTGCTGATGGCGCTGCGCCAGCGGGCGGGCGGGCGCGCTGCCCCGGCGACTCAGCAGCGGGCGCGCGACCTGCTGGAGCAGCACAAGGCGGCCGCCGTCGCGGCGCTCCGGCCGCTGCGGAACGCCGCGCTGAAGGGCCTGCTCTACCGCGTGGTGACGCGCATCCTCGCCGCGCCGGCGACCGAAGGGCAGGGCTGATGGCGCAGGGGCTGTCGCGGGCGATGCTCGCCGCGGCCGGGCGGGCGAGACAGCACCTCGGCGGTGTCTGCGCCCACGTCGCGAAGTGGGCCCTCGGGCGCATGAACGCCGACGGCGGCTTTCGGGGGCGGTCGGCGGAAAGCGACGTATTCTACACGGCCTTCAGCGTGGACTGCGTTCTGGCGGCGGGCGGCAACGTGCCGGCGGGCCGCGTGGCGGGCTACCTCGACGCATTCGGCGACGGCGAGGGGCTGGATCTCGTGCATCTGGCGTCGCTGGCGCGGTGCCGGTCGCGGTTGTCCGGAACTGCCGGCGACGGCGCCCGCAGCGCCGCGATGCTCGAGCACGTCGAACAGGCCCGGCGCGCTGACGGCGGCTACGCCTCGGCCCGCGGGGCGCAAGGTTCCGCCTACGGATGCTTCCTGGCCTGGATGGCCCGCGAGGACCTCGGCGAGGGCCCGCCCGATGCGGCGGGCGTGGCGCGGTGCCTGGCGGCCCTGGCGTCGGCGGACGGCGCGTACGGCAACGCGCGGGGCATGGCGGCCGGCACGACAACGGCCACCGCCGCGGGCGTGACGCTGCTGGCACGCATGCGCGAACCCGTTCCTTCGGAGGCGACGGCGTGGCTGCTGGCGCGGCACGACGCGGGCGGCGGCTTTTACGCCGCGCCGGGCGCCCCGGTGCCGGACCTGCTGTCGACGGCGACGGCGCTTTTCGCACTGACGGAGGCCGGCGCTCCGGTCGCCGGCATCCGCCGAGCCTGCACGGCGTTCGTGGAAAGCCTGTGGGACGACGCGGGCGCGTTCGCGGGCAGCCCGGCCGACCTGACGCCGGACTGCGAGTACACGTTCTACGGCCTGCTGGCGATCGGCTGCCTGATGCCGCCCGGGCCGGGGACGGAGGCCGCATGCTGACCGAGCTTGCAGCGCGGCTCCTGCTGGAGACCGACTGGCGCGTGCTGGCGAAGTTCGCGGGGACGTTCGCGCTTCGCGGCGCGGCGTCGCTGCGGCGTCACCGGCGGCGCGAGGCACGCGGCGAGCAGTTCCCGCCGTTTCTGTTCATCTCCGTCACCAGCGCGTGCAACCTCCGCTGCCGCGGCTGCTGGGTGTCCACGAGCGGCCGGCGGCGCGAGCTGAACGCCGCGGCGCTCGACGGCGTCATCGACGAGGCGAAGGCGCACGGCGTGCGGTTCTTCGGCGTGCTGGGAGGCGAGCCGCTGCTGCATCCGGCCCTGAACGACGTGCTGGGGCGCCACCGCGACTGCTACTTCCAGGTGTTCACCAACGGCACGCTGATCACCGACGCCCTCGCCCGTCAGTGGCGGCGGCTGGCGAACGTCACGCCGCTGATCAGCATCGAGGGCCTCGAGGCCGGCTCCGACGAGCGCCGCGGCGGGCACGGCGTCTATGCCCGGACGCTCCACGGGCTCGCCGCCTGCCGGCGCCACCGGCTCATCACCGGCGTCGCCACCAGCCTCTGCCGCTCCAACGTCCGCGAGCTGCTCACCGAACGGTACCTCCGCGAACTCATCAGCCGCGGCGTCCACTACGTGTGGTACTACATCTACCGCCCCGTCGGGCCGGACCCGGCCCCGGAGCTGGCGCTTTCGGCCGAGGAGCTCACCGAGGTCCGACGGTTCATCGTCCACGCGCGAACGTGGGCGCCCGTCCTCATCGTCGATGCCTACTGGGACGCCGACGGCCGGGCCGTCTGCCCCGCCGCCGCCGGCGTCAGCTTCCACCTGTCCCCCGCCGGCGACATCGAGCCGTGCCCGCCAATCCAGTTCGCCCGCGAGACGGCCGGCGACGGCGCTCCGCTGTACGAGGCCATCAACGGCTCGTCCTTCCTGCGCGGCTTCCGCGAGCTGGCGGCCCGGACGACGCCGGGGTGCATTCTGCTGGAGCGCCCGGACCTGCTGAGGCAGTATGTGATCGACAGCGGCGCGCGGGACACGTCCGGCCGCGGCACGGGCCTGGCCGAACTGGCCGCGATGGCCCGCCGCGCCAGCCACCACCTGCCGGGGCGGGAGATTCCCGAAGCCCATTGGTTCTACCGGCTGGCCAAGCGGCGGTGGTTCCTCGGGCTGGGCTCCTACGCCTGAGGCGCCGCGGAGCATGCCGAACATGCGGTCCGACGACCTCGAAAGCACGGTCGCGCCCTGGTTCACGCCGGAGGCGGTCGCCGAAGTCCTCGGCGAGCCAGCCGGCGAGACGGCCGCCACGGCGCAGAGATGCTTCGCGCGCCCGGGGCCGCGGCCGGGGGCCAGGCTCACCGTCGCCGCCTTCCGGGCGCTCAGCGGGGGCGAGTCGCTGCCGGATTCGGTTCGCCAGGCAGCCGTCGCCGTGCAGTGCCTCCGCAGCGCGACCGGCATACACGAGGAGATCATGCTCGCCCGGCCCGGCGGGCTGCACGAGCGCTGCGGCGTGCCGGTGGCGCTGAACGTGGGCGACTTTCTGTTCGCCGAGGGCTTCCGCCTCCTGGCGACGTGCGACGCGCCGGGCGGTCGCGGGGCCGAGCTGCTCCACGCCGCCGCGGCAGCCCACCGCCGCCTCGCGCTGGCCAAAGGGGCGGCCTTCGTCTGGGCGAAGGGCACGTCGGCGCCAACGCCCCGGGACCTGATCGACCTGTACTCGAACGAGGCCGCCGCCGAGACCGCCGCGGGCCTCAGAATCGCGGCGGTGCTTGCGGGGGCGCCCGCGACGACGGCCGACGCGCTCGCCGCCTGGGCCGAGGCCGAAGGCGTCCGGCGGCGCATCGCCCGCGACCTCGACGCGCCCCACCAACCGGCCACGGACGCTGCCGCGCCGCGCCCGTCACTGCTCGCCACGCTCGCCGGCGACCGGGAGGAGGCCCGGCGCCACCTCGCCGCTTGGCAGGGCCGCGCAAGGGAGGCGCTCCGCGCGCTCGACGGTGCCGTCGCCGCGGCGCTCCGCGAGGCCACAGACGACGCGTGCGGGGGGCCCTGCTGATGTCCGCGGCCCCCCCGACCGGCCTGGCCGAGACGCTCGACCGCGCCACCGAGCGCCTCCTCGCCGAGCGAACGCCCGGCGGGTGGTGGGAAGGACACCTCAGCGCCAGCGCCCTCGCCACGGCGACGGCGGCGTTCGCCCTCCGCCTGGCCGGGGACGATCGCCACGCCGCGCTCGTCCGCCGCGGCCTGCGGTGGCTCGCCGCCCACCAGAACGACGACGGCGGCTGGGGCGACACCGTTCGCAGCCGGAGCAACGTCTCGACAACGCTTCTGGCGTGGTCGGCACTGGCTGCCAGCCCCGAAACCGGCGACGACCTTGCCGCGGCGAGCCGCGCGGAACGCTGGATCGACCGCGCCGCCGGCGGACCCCGCCCGCGCGACGTCGAACGGGCCGTCACCGCCCGCTACGGGCGCGACCGCACCTTTGCCGTGCCCATCCTGACGATGTGCGCCCTGGCGGGCCGGCTCGGCGAGGGCCGCGCCGCGTGGCGGCATGTCCCCGCGCTGCCGTTCGAGCTGGCGGCGCTGCCGCGGAGCTGGTTCGCCCACCTCCGCCTGCCTGTGGTGAGCTACGCCCTGCCGGCGCTCATCGCCATCGGGCAGGTGCGGTTCCGTCATCGCCCGCCGATCTGCCCGGTGCGGCGCCTGCTCCGGTCGGCCGCCTGCCGGCGAACGCTGCGCGTCCTGCGCGACATTCAGCCGCCGGGGGGCGGATTCCTGGAGGCCGCGCCGCTGACGAGCTTCGTGGCGATGAGCCTGGCGTCGATCGGGCGGCGCGGGCACGCCGTGGCCGCCGACGCCGTCGGCTTCCTGGAGCGCGGGGTCCGCGAGAGCGGTGCCTGGCCCATCGAGGCGAACCTGGCGACGTGGGTGACCACGCTTTCGGTGAAGGCGCTCGCTGCGGGCGGCGCTCTCGGGCGCCTCGGCGAGCAAGGGCAACGCACCGTATGGCACTGGCTGCTCGGGCAGCAGCACCGCCGCCGCCACCCGTACACCCACGCCGAGCCCGGCGGCTGGGCCTGGACCGACCTGCCTGGGGGCGTGCCCGACGCCGACGACGCCGCCGGCGCCGTGGTCGCCCTGCGGGCTCTGGCGCCCAAGGACCCGCGCGCCCGTGCCGGCGCCGCCGAGGGCGCCCGCTGGCTCATCCGCCTCCAGAACCGCGACGGGGGCGTGCCGACCTTCTGCCGCGGCTGGGGCCGCCTGCCCTTCGACCGCAGCGGCGCCGATTTGACCGCCCATGCGCTTCTGGCGTGGCGGGCATGGCGCGACGACCTGCCGCCGGAGCTGCGCCGCCCGGCGCGGCGCGCCGCCGACGCCGCCCTCGCCTTCCTCGCCGGCGCCCAGCGCGACGACGGCGCGTTCGTGCCGCTGTGGTTCGGCAATGAGCAGGCGGCGGCCGAGGCGAACCCCACGTATGGCACGGCCCGGGTAGCGATGGGGCTCGCCCCGATGGCGGCGGATTCGGCCGAGGCGGCGCGCATGCTCCGGCGGGCGCTCGCCTGGATGCTTGCGGCCCGGGGCGCCGACGGCGGCTGGGGGGGCGATGCGGGTCTGCCGCCGACCATCGAGGAGACGGCCGTCGCCGTGGACGCCCTTTGTCGCGGCGCGGGCGCGCCCGGCGCCCCGGCGAGCATCCGGCCCGCCGTCGCCGCGGGCGCCCGCTGGCTCGTGGCGCATACAGAGGCGGGGCGGCGTT
The DNA here is from genome assembly GCA_964564965.1 of uncultured Planctomycetaceae bacterium. Classification (GTDB taxonomy): domain Bacteria; phylum Planctomycetota; class Phycisphaerae; order SM23-33; family SM23-33; genus CAZMDT01. The sequence goes on from CAZMDT010000008.1 coordinate 8,904, forward strand.
TCCCGGCGAGCCCCATCGGCTGCTACTTCGCCCGCCTGTGGTACTTCGAGCGGCTCTACCCGCTGATCTTCGCGATCTCGGCCCTGGCACGGGCGGGGCGGCTCTTGGAATCCTGAATCCCCGCCGCGGTAGAATGGTCCGGGGCGTTATACATAGGGAAGCCGGCATGGCGAGAAGGGTTCGGACAATCGGGGCGTGCATGTTGCTCGCGGCGGCTGTTTCGGCCGCCGGGGCCCCCGCATCGCCGCTCGCCTCGCGCCCGGCGATGCAGCCGACGACGCGCCCGGCAGCACCGGCCGTTGCGTCCGCCAGCAACTGGCCCATCTACCGCGGGACGGCGTCGCTGTCGGGCGCGTCGGCCGCCAAGGCGCCCGCCCTGCCGAAGCCGCTCTGGAATTTCAACACGGGGGGAACGGTCGTCAGCGCCCCGGTCATCGAAGGCGGCCTCGTCTACGCGGGCACCGACGAGGGCAAGCTGTTCGCCCTCCGCCTGGCGACGGGCAAGGAGGCGTGGGCGGTGGCGCTGGGCGAGGACGTCGCGGCCCCGCCGTGCGTCGTCGCCGGCAACGTGTACGTCGGCACCGGCGGGGGCAAGCTGCACTGCATCGACGCCGCCACCGGCAAGCGCCGGTGGTCGCACGCCACCGGCGACCGCATTCTCGGCTCGGCCAACTGGTTCCACGCCCCCGCGCCGAAGGGAAGCCGGCCCGACGCCCCCGCGCCGCTCCGCATCCTCGTCGGCAGCTACGATTCCAGGCTCCACTGCCTCGACGCGGCGACGGGCCGGGCGATCTGGACGTACAGGAGCAAGAGCTACATCAACGGCGCGGCGGCCGTGACGGACGGGCGGGCGATCTTCGGCGGGTGCGACAAGTTCATTCACGTGGTGTCGCTGAGGACGGGCAAGGCCGTGCGAACGATCGACGCGGGCTCGTTCATCGCCGAGTCCGCCGCCGTCGCCGGCAGCGAGGTGTACGTCGGGACACACGAGGGGCGATTCCTCCGCGCCGACGCCGCCAAGGGCGAGGTCGTCTGGACCTACGGCGAGGGCAGCGACGCGTTCTTCTCCTCGCCCGCGCTGGCCGGCGACCGCGTGATCGTCGGCTGCGACGACGGCAAGGTGCACTGCATCCGCCGGGCCGACGGCCGGGGGCTGTGGACGTTCGCCACGGGCGCGCCGGTGAACGCCTCGCCGGTGATCTGTGGCGGGGTCGTCATCGTCGGCAGCGGCGACGGCAAGCTCTATGCCCTCCGGCTCGACAGCGGGCGGAAGCTTTGGGACTACGCCCCCGGCGGCACGCCGACCACCGCCGCCGTCGCCGCGGGCGTTGTCGTCTTCGCCGCGGACGACGGGCACGTGCACGCCCTCGGCCCGCCCGCGCCCGCACCGGAGGTGCCCACCGACCAATGAGAATCGTCCAGCTCACTCCCGGCGCGGGCGACAGCTTCTACTGCGAGAACTGCCTCCGCGACAGCACGCTGACCGTGGCGCTTCGCGCGGCCGGGCACGACGCCCTCATGGTGCCGCTGTACCTGCCGCCGCTGCTCGACGGGGCGGCGCCCGTGGAGCACACGCGCGTGTTCTTCGGGGGCATCAACGTGTACCTGCAACAGAAGTCGGCGCTGTTCCGGTGGACGCCGCGCTGGGTGGACCGGCTGTTCGACCGCCCGGGGCTGCTGCGGTGGGCGGCGCGCCAGGCGGACATGACCAGCCCCGAGGACCTCGGGGCCACGACGCTGTCGATGCTGCGCGGTGAGCACGGGCGGCAGGTGAAGGAGCTGGAGAAGCTCGTGGAGTTCCTGGCCTCGGAGGCGCCGGCGGAGGTGGTAAGCTTCTCCAACGCCATGCTGATCGGCCTGGCGAGGCGGATCCGCGAGGCGCTGGGGGCGCGGATCGTCTGCTGGCTCCAGGACGAGGACGGCTTCCTCGACGCCCTGCCGGCACCGTACGCCGCCGAGGCATGGCAGGTGGCCGCCGAACGCGCCGCCGACGTGGACGCCTTCATCGGCACCAGCGGCTACTACGCCGGCGTGATGGCCGAGCGGCTCCGCCTGCCCGCCGGGAAGGTCCACGTCGTGCACGTGGGGATCGACGCGGCGGGCTACGCCCCGGCCACGCGCCCGCCGGAACCGCCCGCCATCGGGTTCCTGTCCAAGATGTGCCGCGGCAAGGGGCTCGACACGCTCGTCGAGGCGTTCTGCGAGCTGAAGCGGCGGCACGCGGCGCTTGGCGGGCTGAAGCTCCGCCTCGCCGGCGGCAAGACCGCCGCCGACGAGCCGCTGCTCGCCGACCTCGGGCGCCGCCTGGAGGCCGAGGGGCTCGCCGGCGACCTCGAGATCGTTGACCACTTCGACCGCCAAAGCAGAATGGCCTTCCTGCGAACGCTGCGGGTGCTGTCCGTGCCGACGCGCCAGGCGGAGGCGTACGGGCTCTACGTCGTTGAGGCGCTCGCCGCCGGCGTGCCCGTCGTCCTGCCGCGCCACGGGTCGTTCGTCGAGCTCATCGAGGCCACCGGCGGCGGGCGGCTGTGCGAGCCGAACGACCCCGCCTCGCTCGCCGATGCGCTGGCGGCCGTGCTGCTCGACGCCGACGAGGCCGCCCGGCTCGCCCGCCGCGGCCGGGAGGCCGTCCTGCGAGACTTCACCGCGCAGCGGACCGTCGAGCAGTTCATCGAGATATGCCGCGGCTGTTGAGCGCGGGCGCGCCGGAGCCGCGGCGGAGACGCCTATGAGCGACAAGCCGATACTCGAGTTGGCGGAGGTGACGAAGCGCTACGGCGCCCCGGACGGCGGCGAGGCCGTCGAGGTGCTGCGCGGCGTGTCGCTGACGCTTGGCGCCGGCGAGGCCGTCGCCGTCACCGGGCCTTCCGGGTCGGGCAAGAGCACGCTGCTGAACCTGATCGCCGCACTGGACCGCCCGACGGCCGGCTGCGTCAGGCTCGACGGGCAGGACCTCGCCTCCCTCGGCGACCGCGACCTCGCCCGCGTCCGCAACCGTGACATCGGCCTGGTCTTTCAGTTTCACCACCTGCTGCCACAGTGCACGGTGTGGGAGAACGTGCTCGTGCCGACGCTGGTGGGCGAGGGGTCCGGGGCGGTCGAGCGGGGGCGGCGGCTGCTCGACCGCGTCGGCCTCAGCGGGCGGCTCGCCCACCGCCCGGGGCAGCTCAGCGGCGGTGAGCGCCAGCGGGTCGCCGTGGTCCGGGCGCTGATCAACGCCCCGAAGCTCCTGCTGGCGGACGAGCCGACCGGCTCGCTCGACCGCGCCGCCGCCGACAATCTCGCCGACCTGCTGGTGGAGCTGAACCGCGAGGAGGGCGTGGCGATGATCGTCGCCACGCACGCCCTGCCGCTGGCGGAGCGCTTCGGGCGCGTGCTGGCCCTTCGCGACGGGCAACTGGGCGACCGCGAGGACGACGCATGACGCGATGGACGCTCATCCGCCGCTCGCTGCGGTTCTATTGGCGGACGCACCTGGGCGTCGCGCTGGGGGCCGCCGTCGCCACGACGGTGCTCGTGGGGGCGCTGCTCGTCGGCGATTCGGTGCGAGGCAGCCTGCGCGATCTCGCGCTCGCCCGGCTGGGACACACGGCCCTGGCGCTGGCGCCGCGGGGGCGGCTCGTGCGAGAGCAGTTGGCCGACGACCTGGCCGCGGCGCTCGCCGCGCCGGTGGCGCCCGTGCTGGAGATGCGCGGCACGTGCGAGGCCGGCGGGAGCATCGTCAACGTCCGCGTCCTCGGCGTGGACGGGCGGTTCTGGGCGCTTGGAGGGGGTCGCTTCCGCTTCGCCTCCGCCGATGGACCCGCCCTCGCGGTGAACGTGCCTTTGGCGCGGCGGCTGGGACTGAAGGCGGGCGACGAGGCCGAACTGGCCGTCGAGAAGCCCACGCCGCTGTCGCGGGACGCGGCGCTGGCCGCGGACGCGGCCTTCATCCCGACCACGCTGACCGTCGCCGCCGTGCTCGATGCCGGTGACTTCGGACACTTCGACCTGCGGGCCAACCAGGCGCCGCCGCTGAACGCCTTCGTGCCGCTGAGGTGGCTCCAGCAGCGGACTCACCTGGACGGCCGCGTGCGGCAGGACAGCGACGACCCGCACGCCCGGGCGAACCTGCTGCTCCTCGCCGAACCCCCCGGCGGGCCCGCGCCGGTGCCCGAGCATGCCGCCGCCGCCCTGGCGGAGGCCTGGACGCTCGCCGACGCCGAGGCCGAACTCCGCGCCCTGCCCGACCCGAACGACACGCGAGTCGTCGAGCTGCGCTCGCGCCGCGTGTTCCTGGACGGGCCGCTCGCCGCAGCGGCCCTGGAGGCCGGAACGCCAGCCCTCGGCGTCCTGACCTACCTGGTGAAGGAGGCCCGCGTCGGCACAAAGGCGCTGCCTTATTCGACGATGTCAGGCCTGGGCCTGCTGCGGCCCATCGGTGAGGGCCAAGCCGTCCCCCGCGACCCCGCCTGGGCGATCGTCCCGGAGGGAATGGGCGAAGACGAGGTCATCATCAACAAGCCGCTCGCCGATGACCTGTCGGCCTCGGCGGGCGAACAACTGCATCTGACGTACCGCGTGCCGACGGCCCGCGGGGGATTGGCGCTGCGGTCGCCGCCGGCCCCGCTGACGATCCGGGCCATCCGCCCGATGGACGAGGCCGAACCGGACAAGGCACTGATGCGCGAGCTGATGCCGCAGATCCCCGGCATCTCGGGCAACCCGTCGTGCCGCAACTGGGACCTCGGCTCGCGGATCGATCGTGAGCTGATCGAGCAGCACTGGCGGACGCTCGATGCGTATTGGGGGAGGTACCGCGGCACGCCGAAGGCCTTTTTCACGCTCGCGGCGGCGCAGCAAATGTGGGGCAGCCGCTTCGGCGGCCTGACGGCCATCCGGTTCCCCCCTGGCGCGCGGGGCGCCGTCGCCGCCGCCATCCGCCAGCGACTCAAGCCCGCCGACGTCGGGCTGGCGTTCCAGCCCGTCCGCGAGCAGGCCCTGGCCGCCAGCCGCCAGGGGACGGACTTCGGGCAGCTCTTCATCGGCCTGAGCTTCTTCCTGATCGTCGCGGCGGTGCTGCTGATGGGGCTGCTGTTCGTCTTCGGCATCGAGCAGCGGGCGGAACAGGCAGGGCTGCTGCTGGCGGTGGGGTTCACGCCGTGGGGCGTTCGCCGGCTGCTGCTGGCGGAAGGGGTGGTGCTGGCGTTGGTAGGGGCAGTTGCCGGCGCGGCCGCCGCCACCGCCTACACGAAGGCCATGCTCGCCGGGCTGGCCGGGGTGTGGAGCGGGGCGGCGCCGCAGGCAGCGATCGGGCTGCACGCTCGGCCGCTGACGGTACTCCTGGGGGCGTTGGCGAGCGTGGCGGTGGCCGTGGGGGCGATGCTGCTGGCATTGTGGCGGCAGGGGCGGCGCGCGGCGCGGGAGCTGCTGGCGGGCGAAGCGGCGGAGGCCGACGCCTTGCCGGCGGCGCGGCGGGCGCGCCTCTTCGCGTGGACGCTGCTGGCGGCGCTGCTGGCGGGGGCGGGGGCCGTCGCCGTCGCGGCCGGCGGGGCCGGACGTGAGGCCGCCGGGGCGTTCTTCGGCTCCGGGGCCCTGCTGCTGGCGGCCGGCCTGGCGGGTGCGTGGCTGGCGATGGCGGGCGGGCGGCGTGCGGCGGCGGGGCAGCAGCGCCTCACGCTCCGTGTGCTCGGCCTGCGGAACGCGGCCCGGAGGCCCTGGCGGAGCCTGACCACCGTCGGGCTGCTCGCCTGCGGTGTGTTCGTCGTGGTGGCCATCGGCGCGTTCCGCCAGAATCCCCTCGCCCGGGCGGACGAGGCGTCCTCGGGAACGGGCGGATTCGACCTGTACGCCGAGACCGCCGTGGGGGTGATGCAGGACCTCGGTTCCCCGGCGGGCCGGCGGGCGCTCGGGCTGGATGAAGACGCCCTGGCCGGCACGCGGGTGCTGCCGGTGC
>CAZMDT010000008.1:14848-27309 GCA_964564965.1 uncultured Planctomycetaceae bacterium
GCGACGGCGAAGACGCGACCTGCCTGAACCTGAACCGCGCCCAGACGCCGCGCGTGCTCGGCGTCCGGCCTGAGGCGCTCGACAAGCGCGGGGCGTTCACGTTCACCGACGTCCTGGCCGGCGACGTCGGCGACCACCCGTGGCTGCTGCTCAATCGGCGACTCCCCGACGGAGCGATCCCCGCCATCGCCGAGGCGGAGACCATCCAGTGGGCGCTCGGCAGGACGCTCGGGAACGTGCTGACCTTTCGCGACGACACCGGTCGCGAGTTCAACGTCCGGCTCGTCGGCGCCATCGAGAACTCCATCCTCCAGGGCACGGTGATCATCGCGGAGGACCGATTCGTCGAGCGCTTCCCTTCAGAGGCCGGCCACCGCCTGCTGCTGATCGACACGCCGGCGGGCGCCGCATCCAAGGCCCGCAAAGCGCTGGAGGCGGCGCCGGCCCTTCGCAAGCTGGGCCTGGACGTCACGCCGGCGGCAGAGCGGCTCGCCGCGTTCCTCACCGTCAAGAACACCTACCTCACCATCTTCCAGGTGCTGGGCGGGCTGGGGCTGGGGCTGGGCAGCGTGGCGCTGGGGGTGGTGGTGCTGCGGAACGTGCTGGAGCGGAGGTCGGAGTTAGCGATCCTGCGGGCGGTGGGGTTCGCGAAGCGGTCGCTTCAGTGGCTGGTGGTGGCCGAGCACTGGCTGCTGCTGGCGGGCGGGCTGGCGTGCGGGGCCGCGGCGGGGATCGTGGCGGTGCTGCCGGCGCTTGTGGCGGCCGGGGTGCATGTCCCGTACGCCTCGCTGGCGGTGACGCTGTCGGGCGTGGTGGTCAGCGGGGCGGTGTGGATCGTCCTCGCCACGCGGCTCGCGCTGCGGGGCGAGCTGCTGCCCGCCCTGCGCCAGGAGTGACAGCGGAGCCGGGCAGGCCTCACCGATGCACGATCCACCACGCGACGGCCGCGCCGAAAACCGCCCCGCCGACTATCGAGAACACCATGTTGACCCTGAGGTTACATTGCTTTGCGGAGCAGGCCCTGGCCCGCCCGAGCAAGAAGCCGGCCACAGCCCCGATCATCGCCCCGCCGAGCATCTTCAGCGCGATCGCCATGCCGCCTTGCCTTCCGGACGCGCGGCGCCCGGGCGCCGTGCCCTTGCGCATCATCCTGCGCCACGTGGTATAATAGGCGCCTGATTGGGGAGGACCTAGCCGGAAGAATGCCAGAGCCGCAGCGCACCGATCTGTCTGTCGGGGCCGAACGGGCCCTGCTCGTGGCCGTGCTCCTGCCCCGCGCCAGCGCCGACCCCATGGACCCCGTCGGCGAGCTGCGCAGCCTCGTGCGGACGGCGGGGGGCGTGGTCGTCGACGAAATGGTCGTCAAGCGAAAGGCGGCTCACCCGGGGCTCTACGTGGGCACGGGCAAGGCGCAGGAGATCGCCGACCGCATCGAGCTGAACGACATCGATACGGTCATCTTCGACAACGACCTGACGCCCGGGCAGATTCGCGACCTGGAGGAGATCGCCGGGCGGAAGATCATCGACCGCAGCGAGCTGATCCTCGACATCTTCGCCTCGCACGCCCGCACGGCGGAGGCGCGGCTCCAGGTGGAGCTGGCGCAGCTCGAATACACGTACCCGCGGCTGCCGCACATGTGGACGCACCTGGAGCGGCTGGCCGGCGGGGCGGCGACGGCGACGGTATCGGTGGGCGGCATCGGCACGCGCGGCCCGGGCGAGACGCAGATCGAGATCGACCGCCGGCTGGTCCAGCGGCGGGTGAGCCACCTGAAGCGCCGGATCGCGGCGATCGACCGGCGGAAGGTCCGGCAGGTGCGGACCCGGGGCGACGCGTTCTGCGTGTGCCTCGTGGGCTACACCAACGCCGGCAAGAGCACGCTGATGAACCGCCTGACCGGGGCGGGAGCGTATGTCGCCGACAAGCTCTTCGCCACGCTCGACACCAAGACGCGACGGTGGGACCTCGGGGGCGAGACGGTGCTGCTGTCGGACACCGTCGGGTTCGTCCGCGACCTGCCCCACCATCTCATCGCCAGCTTCCGCGCGACGCTCGAGGAGGCCATCCACGCCGACCTGCTGATCCACGTGGCCGACGCCTCGCACGACCGCGTGAGGCAGCAGATTGAGGCCGTCGAGCAGGTGCTGCACGAGCTCGGATGCGACGAGTCGCAGCGCCTGCTGGCGCTCAACAAGATCGACCGGATCGTCGATCCGTCCGTTTTCACCGTGCTGGCGAACAAGTACCCGCGTGCGGCGCTCATCTCGGCCGCCACGGGCGAGGGCGTGGCGGACCTGTTGGCCAAGGTGGCGCGGCGCAGCGGCGGCGAGCCCGTCCGCGTCACGCTCCACGCCGACTGCCGCAACGGCCGCCTCATGCAGTTCATCGCCCGGCACGCACGGGTGGAGTCGCAGGACTATCGCGACGCCACCGCGACGATCCGCGCCACGATGCCGGCGGCAAGCCTGGCGGAGCTTCGCAGCTTCGGCGACGCTGTTGAGGTGGTGGCCGACGCCGGGGCGTAGGGGGATGGGCGGGGTTGACCCGCCGGCGGCAGCGGCGTCAAGTGCCCCGGCGGACAGGAGCCTGGGCATGACTGACGCCCCACCGGCCGACGGCATCCACGCCATGCTGCCGCGGGAGAAGATGGACCTCGCCGCCCGCAAGCTGCGCGACACCTACGCCATCACGCCGGGGGCGCCCCTCGTCCAGCGCGAGTTCGGCTTCATGGAGGGCACGCTCGACCGTTGGCGTGCCGAGGGGCTCGACCGCGACGCGGAACTCGCGGCGGTCTTCGGGTACGACCCGCCGGGCGGGCACGCGCTGCAGGGGCTGGGCTGGTGCGAGGCCGCCTTCCAGCCCGCCTTCGAGGTAGCCGTCATCGAGGATCTCGGCGACCACGAGATTTACCGCGACGCCGTCGGGCGGCACCTGAAGGTCTTCAAGGGCCGACGGCAGGGATTCATGCCCGAGTACGTCCGCCACCCCGTCACCGACCGGCGCTCCTGGGAACAGCAGTGCAAGTGGCGGATGGACCCGTCGACCTCGGCACGATGGGAGGCCCTGGCGGACGAGATGGCCGCCGCCCGTGACGCCGCCGCCCGCGGCCTGATGATCACGCAACGCTGTGTGGGCGGGTACATGTACCTCCGCAGCCTGATCGGGCCGGAAGGGCTGCTGTATGCCTTCTACGACATGCCGGACGTCATCCACGACTGCATGCGGACGTGGCTGGCGCTGGCCGACGCGGTGACCGCCCGCCACCAGCAGCACGTCACGTTCGACGAGGCCTTCCTCGCCGAGGACATCTGCTACAACCACGGGCCGCTCATCTCGCCCGGGATGATGCGAGAGTTCCTCCTGCCGTACTACCAGCAGTTGCTGGCCAACATCGCCGCCCGCCAGATCGACCGCGGGCGGCGCCTGCACGTCCAGATCGACACCGACGGCTATGCCCCGCCCACGATCCCCATCTACCAGGCCTCGATCGGCATGACCGCGATGAGCCCGTTCGAGGTCGCCAGCGGCTGCGACGTGGTCGCCATCGGGCGCGAGCACCCGGACCTGGCGATCTTCGGCGGCATCGACAAGCGGGTGCTGGCCGCGGGAAGGAAGGCGATCGACCGGCACGTCGAGCGCATCCTGCCGGCCATGCGCCGGCGCGGCGGATACATCCCCACCAGCGACCACGGTGTGCCCACGGAAGTGTCGCTCGAGAACTACAGGCACTATCGCCGGCGCTGCCTGGAGCTGGGCGGCTGAGGCGACAGGGCGGCCGGCGCCGCACGAGGCACGCCCCGCGTCCGATAACCCTTGCGGCGGGGCGCGGCTGAAGGCACAATGGCCAACGGCGACACGGAGGTCGTCCATGACGCCGGCTGCACATCAGACGCAGAATCGCTGCCAGACCCCGGACGGATACCGCACGCTCCAGGATGCCTTCGCCGCGAGCTTCGCCGCCGCCGCGTCGGCCGTGCTCGGCGCCGACGTCCACGTCCGCCCTGCCGGGCTCGGGCTCCCCGGCGCCACCGATGCGGGTTGCCGGCTGGCGCTGTCGGGCTTCGCGGCAGTTGAGGAGGCCGGATCAGCCCCCGCCCGTCCGGTGGCGCTGGTGATCTCCCCGCCGGCGTGCTTCGGGATGGTCGACCGGCTCCTCGGCGGGCGGGGCGGATCGGCGCCGCCGGCGCGGGCCGTCACGGACGTTGAGCGCCGGCTCCTGGCGCGGTTCGCGGGCATCGCGCGGGCCAGCCTGTCGCGGGCGCTGCCCGAGGGCGCCCGCGCACGTCTGCGCCCCGTCGCCACGGTTGAAGACGACGATGAGGCCTCTGTCCATCTCGCGTTCTCCGTCGCGATCGACACCCCGGCCGGTCGGACGCCACCGGCCGCCCTGTGGCTGTCGCTTCCCGCGGAGGCTATCGCAACCGAGAGCGCCGCGCCACCCGAACACCCGCGAGAGAAGCTGGAGCTGACCGCTTCGCTCCCGCCGACCCGCCTGCGCGGCAGCGAGGTTGCCGGGCTCGCCACCGGCGACACCCTCGCCAGCGGCTCGCCGCCGGACGCCGAGGTGATCGTACGCGTGGCGGGCATTCCGAAGTACGTGGGCCAGCTCGGCAGGCACAACGGCCGCCGGGCCGTCACCGTCCTGCGGAGAATCGGCGAGGAACACACCGGGCCCTAGCGCCAGCGAACGGCGGCGGCACGGCGGGGCGCCGCCGGCCGGGCAGTCAGTCCTGCTTGGCCTTGGCAGCCTCCGCGGCAGCGCCCTCCCAGGCGGCGGCTTCCTTCAGTCGATCGATGATGTTGAGATGCTGCGTGCAGGCCTCCTCGCACTGGCGGCACTCGATGCACTCCTCGGCCTCCGCCTGCCGCCCGACCAGCAGACCCCAGTTGTGCTGGAACACCACCTGCTTGGTCATTTGCTCGTCGGTCCTGCCGAACATGAGTTTCTCGTTGTACCACTGCATGTACGAGGGCACGGGGATGTTCTGGGGGCAGCCGGCGCAGTAGCCGCAGCCGGTGCACAGCTCGTTCATCTGGGCGCCGAGGTGCTGGCGGATGCGCTCGAGCTCGGCCCGGTCGAACGGTTCGGCCGCGTCCGCGACGCGGCAGGCGAGGTCCACGTGCTCGCGATCCGTGAAGCCCACCAGCGCGATGGTGATCTGCGGGCAGCCGATGATGAACCGCAGGGCGGCCTGGGTGGGCGTTTCTCCGGCGGCGGCGAGGAAGGCGAACGCGTCCTCGTGCTTCGGAATGGCCCCGCCGCCGAGGGGGTTCATGGCCACCACGCCGCGCCCGGAATCCGCCGCCGCCCGCACGCCGTCCCAGCGGTACGGGAAGTTCAGAATGTTCACGCCCAGCAGGACGCCGTCGAAGCGTCCCGAGTCGATGATGGTCTTGATCTCCGGTCCGGGCTGGTGCGAGGAGAAGACGATGTGGTCGATGAGGCCTTCCTCGCGGCATTCGACGAGCCCGTCGTACATCCCCCCGGCCCTGACGGCCTGCTCGTAATGCGCCATCTTGCGGAGGCACCAGACGTGGAAGAAGTGGATCTTTTCCACGCCCATGCGGTCCAGCGATTTGCGGACCGCGTCTTTCGCCGCCGCGGCGGTCTGAACGCTCGTGGGCATCGCCTTCGTGGAGACGTAGAACTGGCCGGGCATGTCGCGGAACGCCAGGCCGAAGGTGGGCTCACTCTTGTCGTCGCAGTAGCCGGGGGCGGTGTCGAAGTAGTTGATGCCCTTCGCGCAGGCGTAGCGGACGAGGTCGGCGTTGGCGGCGTCATCCCGGCTGGTGTCGAAGCGCATCCCCCCGAACCCGACGACGGAGACCTTCTTGCCGGTGCTGCCGTAAGTGGTATAGCGCATGATCTAGGCGAGGTTGTTCCTGATGGCCTTGGCGAGGTCCTCCATCCGTCCTTCCCCGTAGCTGCCCGCCGGCCAGTTGAACTGGAACACGTCGCCCGGGTTGCGGGGGATGACGTGGAAGTGCACGTGCGGCACGACCTGGTGCGCCACGGCCCCGTTGTTCTGGAGCACGTTGACGCCCTCGCAGCCGGTGGCCGCCCTCACGGCCTTGACGAGGGCGGGCACGTGGCGGAGCATCGCGCCGGCAAGCTCGGCGGGCATGAGGTCGGCCGTGCGGTAGTGATCCTTCGGGACCAGCAGCACGTGCCCCTCCGCCAGCGGACCGATGTCCATGAAGGCGAGGCACGCGTCGTCTTCGAGAACCTTGGCGGCGGGGATGCCGCCAGCGACGATCTTGCAGAAGACGCAGTTGGGGTCAGAGGGCATGATGTGGCTCCCGCGCCGGCAGGAGGCGGCGGGCCGATGTCAGTCGGGCTTCTCCTCGGCGCCGGCGTCCTCCCCTTCGGCCGGGGCCTCTTCCGCGGCGCCCTGCCCGGCGGGTTCTTCGTCGGCGGCTTCTTCCTCGACGGCCTGGTCCTCTGGGGCGGCTTCGCTGGCGGCGGCGTGGCGTTTGGCGGCCCGGCGCCGGCGGCGAGAGGTCTTCGCGGGCTCCTCGGCCGGGGCCGCGGGGGCCTCCTCCACGAGCTGGAGAAGCACCTGCTCGCCGGCGTCACCGATGCGCCGCTCGGCCAGTCGGATGATCCGGGTATACCCGCCGGGACGGTCGGCGTAGCGCGGGGCGATCTCGTTGAAGAGCTTCTGGATGACGGTCTGCTCAAGCGGCTCGCCCTCGTCGTCGAACGTGTCGCGGTCCCCGAGGGCGGCGATGACCTGCCGGCGGGCGTGCAGCGTGCCCTGCTTGGCGGCGGTGATGAGCCGCTCGACGAACCGCCGGAGCTGCTTCGCCTTGGGGGCGGTCGTCCGGATGACGCCGTGCTCGATCAGCGAGGCCGCCATGTTGCGGCGCATCGCCTTCCGGTGGCTGCTGGTGCGGCTGAGTCGTTTTCCTGCAACGCGATGGCGCATGGAACACCCTTCTGCGGCGGCCGGACGGGGCCTAGGCCTCGCCCGTGGGGTCCTCGGGCAGCGGCACGCCCATGCCGAGCGAGAGCCCGAGGTCTTCGAGCTTCCGCTTGACCTCGCGGAGGGAGGTCTTTCCGAAGCTGCGGATCTTGAGCAGGTCGGCCTCGGCGAGGTTCACGAGCTGCCCGACGGTTTCGATCTGGGACGCCTCGAGGCAGTTGTTGCTCCGCACCGACAGCTCCAGCTCGTGGACGCTCATGCGGAGCTTCTTCTGCAGCTCGGTGTCAACGGCCTCCCGCTCGTCGGCGGCGCCCGACTCGACGATCTGCTCGCCCAGCTCGAAGTACTGCACGAACGGGTTGAGGTGCTTGCGGAGGATCTTGGCCGCCTCGACCATGGCCATCTCGGGGGTGATGGTGCCATTGGTCCAGATTTCCATGACGAGCCGGTCGTAGTTGGTCCGCTGCCCGACGCGGGTGGCCTCGGTGCGGTAGCGCACCCTTGTGACGGGGGAGAAGGAGGCATCGACGAACAGCCGCCCGATCTCCTGGTCGGCGTCGGGGTCGATCATCTCCCCTGCGGGGACGTACCCGCGCCCGGTCTGGACGATGAACTCCATGTCGAACGCCACGTCGTCGGTGAGCGTGGCGAGGACGAGGTCGCCGTTGATGATCTCGATGCTGGGATCGGCCTCGATCATGCCGGCGGTGACGGGGCCCTTGACCTCGCTGTGAAGCGACAGGACCCTCGAGTCCTCGGTGTGGGCCTTGACCACGAGGCCCTTGATGTTGAGGAGGATGTCGGTGACGTCCTCCAGCACACCCGGCAGCGAGGTGAACTCATGCTCGGCGCCGCTGATCCGAATGCTCGTCACGGCGGCGCCTTCCAGACTGCTCAGCAGGATGCGCCGCAGCGAGTTGCCTACCGTCGTGCCGAATCCCCGCTCGAACGGCTCCACCACGAACCGCCCGTACGTCGGGGTCGACACCGCCTGCTCATTTACCACCCGTGTAGGCAATTCCAGGCCACGCCATCGTATTCGCATTGCCGTGTGCCTCCGTCCGCTGGTCGGAAATCTCGTCTCGTTCCCGTGTTTACCGGCCGCTACTGACTGCAAAGCTCGACGATGAGCTGCTCCTCGACCGGTATCGTGACGTCGTCGCGCGTGGGCATGGCGGTGACTTCCGCCGCCATCTTCACCATGTCAAGCTTCAGCCAGTTCTGCAGGTGCGGCTCGCCCATCTCGTCCAGCCGCAAGCGGACGAGCTTCTGCGACCGCTCGGAGCCCTTGATGGTGATCGTGTCGCCCACGCGGACGCGATAGCTGGGGACATTAACCCGCCGCCCGTTCACGTGGATGTGCCCGTGGTCGATCGTCTGTCGCGCCGCCGCGCGCGAGGGGGCAAACCCGAGCTTGTGCACCACGTTGTCGAGCCGGCGCTCGAGGAGGCTCAGGAGGGCCGCCCCGGTGTTGCCTCGCTGGCGTTCGGCCTCGTGGAAGCACTTCATGAACTGCTTGTCGAAGACGCCGTAGTAGCGCTTCACCTTCTGCTTCTCGCGGAGGCGCAGGCGGTACTCGCTGCCCCGCCCGCGGCGCCAACTGTGCTGCCCCGGGGGGAAGTTCCGCCACTGGCGCTCCATCGGGCACTTGGCCGTTTCGCAACGGGCGCCCTTCAGCATCAGCTTGATGCGTTCACGCCGGCACAGCCGGCATTTCGGTCCAAGATATCGTCCCATGTCTCCTGCAACTCCTGTCGTGGCGCCGCGTCGCTCAGACCCGGCGCTTCTTGCGCGGGCGGCATCCGTTGTGCGGGATGGGGGTGACATCCTCGATGGAGAGGATCTTCAGCCCGGCGCCCTGCAGCGCCGTCACGGCGCCCTCGCGCCCGCTGCCGGGGCCCTTCACCCGGACCTCGACCTCGGTGAGGCCCACCTTCATGGCGGCCCGCGCCGCCCGCTCCGCCGCCTGCTGCGCGGCGAACGGCGTGCTCTTGCGCGACCCCTTGAACCCGCTGCTGCCCGCTGACGACGTGCAGATCACGTCGCCGTCCATGTCCGTGATCGTCACCAGCGTGTTGTTGAACGTCGCGCGGACGTGGGCCACGCCCCGCGACACCCGCGTGGCGCTTCGCTTGGTCTTCCGGCTGCTTCCGTGTGACTGGGCCATGGCTTACCGCATCTCCTTCACCGACTTCTTGCCCGCGACGGTCTTCCGCGGGCCCTTCCGTGTGCGGGCGTTGGTCTTCGTCCGCTGCCCGCGCACCGGCAGCCCCCGCCGGTGCCGAAACCCGCGGTAGCAGCCGATGTCACGCAGGCGGGCGATATTCTGCTGCACCTGCCGGCGGAGCTGGCCTTCGATGACGTAGTCCGACTCGATCACCGTCGCGATCTTCGACAGCTCGTCCTCGGTGAGCTGCTTCGCGCGGACGGTCGGATCGACGCCGGCCTTCTCGCAGACCGCCAGGGCGCTGCCGGGCCCGATGCCGTAGATGTACCGCAGCGCGATCCCCGTCGGCTTGTCGTTCGGAATGTCCACACCCACCACGCGTGGCATACGGCGACTCCTCGCGCCTACTTCTGGCGCTGCTTGTGCTTCGGATTCGTGCAGATCACTCGCACCACGCCCTTCCGGCGGATGATCCGGCAGTTCTCGCATATCCGCTTGACCGAGCTTCGAACCTTCATGGCTGCACCTTCGCGACTCCTCGGGCGGCGGTCACAGCGTCAGCACGTCGGCGCCGCCGGCCGTCACCGCCACCGTGTGCTCGAAGTGCGCCGACGGCAGGCGGTCCTTCGTGACGATGGTCCACCCGTCGGCGGCGTACGCCACCGCCGGCGAGCCCATGTTGACCATCGGTTCGATCGCCAGCGTCATGCCCACCTCGAGCCGAATGTCCCGCGCCAGCAGCTCCCGCGACACAAAGTTCGGAATCTGCGGCTCCTCGTGCATCTCGGCGCCGATACCGTGCCCGACGAACTCGCGGACCACCGAGAAGCCCTCGCCCTCGACGTAGCCCTGGAGGGCGCGGGCGATGGTGCTCCACAACTCGCCGGGGCGAACCATCTGCACGGCGATCTCCAGCGAATTCCGCGTCACCTCGGCCAGCCGCCGCACCTTGGCGTCCACCGCGCCCACGAGAAACGTGTGCGCCGCGTCGCCGCACCAGCCGTCCAGGCGAACGCCGAAGTCCACGCTCACCAGGTCGCCTTCGCGCACCGCCCGCCGCGAGGGAATCCCGTGCACCACCTGCTCGTTCAGCGAGGCACAGATGGCTCCCGGGAACGGCTTGGCGCCGCCCCGGCCGGGAACGCCCTTGAACAGGCAGACGGCCCCTTGCCGGCGGCAGATCGCCTCGGCCTCGGCGTCCAGCTCTTCGGTTGTCACCCCCGGGACCGTCAGCTCGCCGATGCGGTCCAGAGCCAGCCGGACCAGCCGGCCGGCCCGACGCATCTTCTCGATCTGCGCCCGGGTTTTCAGTCTAATGGCCACCGTCGCTGCGCCTGTCATTCCGCAGCGCTCAGCGCCTCCAGGGCCGCGACCATGTCGGCCGTGACCTCGTCCGGCGTCTTGTCGCCGTCAATTTCGACCAGCGCCACCCGCCCGGACCGGGCGTAGTAGGCGATCACCGGCTGCGTCTGTGCCTTGTAGGCCGACAGGCGCTCGCGAACGACGGATTCGGTGTCGTCGTCGCGCTGCCCCAGCTCGGCGCCGCAGCCGTCGCAGACGCCCGCTTTGCGGGGCGGCATGAACCGCACGTGGTACGCCTTGCCGCACTTGGGGCAGCTTCGGCGCCCGGTGATGCGCTCGACAATGACGTTGTCGGAGGCGCGGATGACGACGACGGCATCGAGCGGCTTGCCGGCCCGGTCGAGCTGGGCGTCGAGCGCTTCCGCCTGCGGCACGGTCCGCGGGAAGCCGTCGAGCATCAGCCCGCCGGGGGCATCGCTGGCGGTAATGGCCTTGGCCATCATCTCGACGACGATCTCGTCGGGCACGAGTGCCCCGGCGTCCATGTAGGAGGCGAGCTTCCGGCCGAGGGGCGAGCCGCCGGCCCGCTCCGCACGGAAGATGTCGCCGCTGGACAGGTGCGCCATGCCGAAGCGGTCCACCAGCCGCTTGGCCTGGGTGCCCTTGCCCGCTCCCGGCGGTCCCATCAGGACGAGTCTCAACTGTACGCTCCCTTGATCCGCGTACTCCCGCCGAGGAAGCCGCCGTAGTTCCGCATCACCAGGTTCGCCTCGATCCGCTGCACCAGGTCCAGCGTCACCGATACCATGATCAGCAGCCCGGTGCCGCCCAGGTACGCCGAGACCGCGAACGGGATGCCCAGGTAGTTGCTCACCACCATCGGGATCACCGCGATGGCCGACAGGAACGCCGCACCGCAGTAGGTGATGCGCTCCATCACGCGCTCCAGGTAATCGGCGGTGCGCTTGCCCGGGCGAAGGCCCGGAATGAAGCTGCCGTGGTCGCGGAGCTGGTTGGCCATGTCCTTCGGGCGGAACTGGACCGTCGTCCAGAAGTACGCGAAGAAGAAGATCAGGGCCACGTACGCCACCGCGTAGGTGTACGTGCCCATGCGGAACGCCTCGCTGAGCGTCCGGGTGAAGTCGTTGTTCCATCGCCCGCTGATCCACCTGAACACCAGGCTGGGGAAAATCATCAGCGAGGAAGCGAAGATGATGGGCATGACGCCGCCGTGGTTCACGCGCAGGGGCAGGTATTGTCGCTGCCCGCCGTAGACCCGCCGCCCGCGCATGTGCTTCGCCTGCTGAATCGGAATTCGCCGCTGCGCCTGGGTGATCAGGATCGCCCCGGCCACCACGAACACGAACGCGGCGACGAGGAACAGGATCTTCACCGGCCCGATCTCGCTGCCGCCGGCGCCGGTGAGGTTGAGGTCGGTCATGTTGGCGAGCTGGCCGATGGCCCACGGGATGCGGGAGACGATGCCAGCCATGATGATCAGGCTGATGCCGTTGCCGATGCCGTACTCGTCGATCTGCTCGCCCAGCCACATCAGGAAGACGGTCCCGGCGGTCATGGTCATCACCGCCGTAATCTGCCAGCCGAAGCCCAACGTACCGTCAGCGCTGAGGAGCCCGTCGCGAATCAGCCCGTTTCCGGGATCGGCCAGAAAGCGAACATAAAACCAGCTTTGCCCCAGGCAAAGCACCACGGTGGCATAGCGCGTGTATTCGTTGATCTTCTTCCGCCCGCTTTCGCCCTCCTTCTGCAGCTTCTCCAGCGGCGGATACACGCTGCCCAGCAGTTGAAAGATAATCGAGGCAGAGATGTAGGGCATGATTCCCAGGCCGAAGATGGTGGCCTGGCTGAGCTGGCTGGCGCTGAACAGAGCCACCTGCTCGATGAGATCGCCGAAACCCCCGGCCCCACCTTGCTTGAAGTAGGCCGCCATCTTGGTGTGGTCGACGATCGGAAGCGGGATCTGCCAGCCAATCCGATAGATGGCCAGAAACAGCAGCGTCAGCAGGACCTTCTGGCGCAGCTCAGGGATCGTGAAGATGACG
>CAZMDT010000009.1:0-27099 GCA_964564965.1 uncultured Planctomycetaceae bacterium
GACCCTCGGCCTGCCTCAGGCGCTGACCGCCTCCACCGGCATGGACGCGTTGACGCACGCCGTCGAGGCGCTGACGACGAGGAACGCCGCCCCGCACACCGGCGCGCTGGCGATGGAGGCGATCCGCCTGGTGGGCGCGCACCTCCGCACGGCGTACCGGGCCCCGCGCGACGCGCCGGCCCGGCGGATGATGCTGATGGCGAGCGCCACCGCGGGCCTGGCATTCCCCAACGCCGGGCTGGGGGCCGTCCACGGGCTCACCGCGCCCATCGGCGGGCACCTCGGCGCTGCCCACGGGCAGGCCAACGCCGCCCTCCTGCCGTTCGTGATGGAGTATAATCGTGTGGCGTGCGAGGCGCAGTACGCGGCGATCGCGCGGGCCTGGAGCGACGAGGCCCCCGGCGATGACGCGCTGGCCGCCGGCGAGGCCGTCGATGCGGTCCGCCGGATGCTCAGCGACCTGGAGATCCCCACGCTGCGCGACCTCGGCGTGACGCGGCAGAACATTCCGACGCTCGCGAGGGACTCGATGGGCGAGTTCTCCAACAACAACGCCAACCCCGTACCGGTGGACGAGGCCGCGGCGGCGCACATCCTCCGGCGGGCGATCGGTGCGGCCTGAGACGTGATCGCCCCCGCCGTCCAGCACGTGCTCGAGGAAATCGCCGCCCTGCGGCCGACGGCGCGCATTATCCGCCGGAAGGAGCGCCTGCTGGCGGAGCCGCGCGTCGTCTCGCTCGAGGAGGCGCTGCTGGTGACTGACAGCTACCGGCAGCACGAGGACCTGCCGCGCATCCTCCGGCGGGCCGAGGCGCTGCGCCACACCTTCCGCCACGTCCCCATCCGCATCGATCCCGACGAACTGATCGTCGGGAACCGCACGCCCACCAGCCGCGCGGGCGTCGTGTTCCCCGAGGCGTCGGTGGCCTGGATCGACCGCGAAATCGAAACGCTCCCCACGCGCCCGCAGGACCGCTTCGAGGTCACGCCGGAGCAGGTCCGGCAGTTCCGCGAGCAGATCCTCCCCTACTGGCGCGGCCGGACGCTCGAGGACCGGGTGTACGCGAGCCTGGACGAAGAGGTGTTCGCCGCGCGACGCATCGTCAAGATCAACCAGCGCGACCACGCGCAGGGGCACATCATCCCCAACGTGCGGAACTGGCTGCGGCTCGGGCCGGCGGGCCTCCAGGCGGCATCGCGCGAGCGGCTCGCCGGCGCCGAGGGCCCCGCGGCCGACTTCTATCGGGCGGTGGACATCGCGCTGGCCGGCTGCCGGGAGTTCATCGGGCGGTACGCGGTGCTGGCCGACGACCTGGCCGGGCGCGGCGGCGAAGCGGCCGGCAACCTGCGGGCCGTCGCCGATGCCTGCCGGAGGCTTCAGAGCGCCCCGCCCCGAACCTTTCGCGAGGCCGTACAGGCCGTCTGGTTCCTGTTCGTGGCCCTCCAGATGGAATCCAACGCCTCGTCGTTTTCGCCGGGGCGGCTGGACCAGTACCTGCTGCCGTACTTCGAGGCGGACGTTGCGGCCGGGCGGCTCGACCTCGGCGAGGCGCTGGAGCTGCTCGAGGCCCTGTGGCTCAAGTTCAACGCCATCGTCTACATGCGGAACGCCGACAGCGCGCGGTACTTCGCGGGCTTTCCGATCGGGTTCAACGTGTGCATCGGCGGGCAGACGCCCGGCCGCCACGACGCCACCAACGCCCTGTCCTACCTGTGCCTGAAGGCGCAGGAGCATCTCCTGCTGCCCCAGCCGAACCTCTCCCTGCGCCTCCACGAGGGCTCTGCTCAGGAGCTCCTCGAGCGGGCCGCACGCGTCATCGGCAAAGGCAGCGGCATGCCGCAGGTGTTCAACGACGAAAGCGTCATCCCCGCGCTCATCGGCCAGGGCATCGACGAGCCCGACGCCCTCGACTACGCCGTCGTCGGCTGCGTGGAGCTGTCGCCGCAGGGCAACAGCCTCGGCTGGAGCGACGCCGCCATGTTCAACATGGTCAAGGTGCTCGAGCTGGCGCTCAATGACGGCGTGGACATGCTCACCGGCGCACGGCTGGGGCCGGCGACGGGCACGCTGGCCGACCACACGAGCTTCGCGGAGCTGGAGCGGGCGTACGAGCGGCAGATGGACCACTTCATCTCGCTGACGATCCGCGGCTGCCGGACCGTCGAGCGGGCGCACGCGGAGGTGCTGCCCTCGCCGCTGCTGTCGAGTGTTATCGACGATTGCCTGGCGGGCGGCGTGGACGTAACCGCCGGGGGGGCGAAGTACAACCTGTCGGGCATCCAGGGCATCCAGGTGGCGAACGTAGCCGACAGCTTCGCGGCGCTGAAGCGGCTGGTCTTCGAGGAGCGGTCGGTGGCGGCGGATGATCTGCTGGCGGCGCTGCGATGCGACTTCGAGGGCCGCGAGGGCCTGCGGCAGCGGCTCATCCACGGCGTGCCGAAGTACGGCAACGACGTGGAATGGGTCGACCGGCTCGGCGCCCGATGGGCCGAGGCGTTCGCCCGGAAGCTCGCGCGGTTCCGCAACCCGCGCGGCGGGCCCGTCCACGCCGGCTTCTACACCGTCTCCGCCCACGTGCCCATGGGCAATAACGTCGCCGCCACCCCCGACGGCCGGCGGGCCGGGGCGCCGCTGGCGGACGGCGGGCTGTCGCCCATGTACGGCCGCGACGCGCGCGGGCCCACCGCCGTCCTGAAGAGCGTCTCACGCATCGATGGCCGGTGGGGCAGCAACGGGACGCTGCTGAACATGAAGTTCCTGCCGCGGTTCTTCCGCGAGGCGGAGGACGTGAGGAAGTTCGTGGCGCTGCTGCGCGGGCTGGTCCGGCTGCGGATTCACCACGCGCAGTTCAACGTGGTGAACCCCGAGGACCTGCGACGGGCGAAGGAAGACCCGGAATCGTACCGGCACCTCACGGTCCGCGTCGCCGGCTACACCGCCTACTTCACGGAGCTCGCCGACGACCTCCAGGACGAGATCATCGCCCGAACGTGGTTCGGAGGGTAGGCGCGTGCGCGGCGTGATCTTCGACATCAAGCGCTTCGCCGTCCACGACGGGCCGGGCATCCGCACCACCGTGTTCCTCAAGGGCTGCCCGCTCCGCTGCGCGTGGTGCCAGAACCCCGAAGGCCTTTCCGCCGGCATCGAGCTGTGGCACTTCGAGAGCCGCTGCATTCGCTGCGGGCGCTGCGTGGCCGTGTGCCCGGAGGAGGCGCTGTCGCTGGACACCGCGGCCGAGCGGCCGGTCACCATCCGCCGCGCCCGCTGCACGCGCTGCGGGCGGTGCGTGGCGGAATGCCCCTCGGGCGCCCTCGCCTTCGACGGGCGCGAGGCCGACAGCGACGACGTGATCGAGGAGATCGCCGCCGACCGCGTCTTCTACGACACCTCCGGCGGCGGGGCGACGCTGTCGGGCGGGGAGCCGCTGGCTCAGGCGGCGTTCGCGATGGCGATTCTCCGCGGCTGCCGGGAGCGCGGCATCCACACGGCCATCGAGACGTCGCTGCACGTGCCGCCTGAGGTCGTGAGGGCGACGGCGGAGGCGGCGGACCTGCTGCTGGTGGACCTGAAGCTCGCCGACGGCGAGGCACACCGCCGGTGGACCGGGGAGGACAACCGCCTGATCCGGGCGAACTTCGAGTGGCTTGCCGGGCGCGGGGCGGCGATGATCGTCCGCGTCCCGCTCGTGCCCGAGGTGACGGCGACTGAGGCGAACCTGCGGGCCCTGGCCCGCTACGTGCGACAGGTGGACGCGAAGCTGCCCGTCGAGCTGATCAACTTCAATCCGCTGGCCCGGGCGAAGTTCCGTCGGATGGGGCTGGCGTATCCGTTCGACGCCCTGGACGCCCCGCTGCCCGCGGAGCAGGTGCAGCGGTGCCGGCGCCTCATCACCGAGGAAGGAGTGCCCCATGTCGCCTGAAGCCCCCGAAGGCGCCGCCGGCGGTGTGACCGTCGGCATCGACATCGGCGGCACGAAGACCGCGATGGGCTTTCTCGCGGCGGGCGGCGTCGAGACGTTCTTCCACGGCCCGACGCCGGCGGACCCCCTGGCCGCCGCCGACGCCGTCGAGCGCGGGCTCCGGGCCGCCGACCTCCCCGGGCCGGTCGCACGCATCGGCATCGGCTGCCCCGGCCCGCTCGACCAGCGCGCCGGCGTGGTCCTCTCGCCGCCGAATCTCCCGCAATGGCGGGACTTCCACATCAAGGCCGAACTCCAGCGGCGCCTCGGCGTGCCCGTCCGCCTGGACAACGACGCGAACGCGGCGGCCCTCGGCGAGGCCGTCCACGGCGCCGGCCGGGGGTACCGCCGCGTCTTCTACGTCGGCATCGGCACCGGCATCGGCACCGGCATCGTCCTCGACGGGCGCGTGTACCGCGGCGCCCGCGGCGTGGCGGGGGAAATGTGGGACTTCCGCCCCGGGGCCTTCCGCGGCGAGCCGGGCGGCGAGAACATCACCGAGCTCGCCAGCGGCAAGGGGCTTCTTGGCCGGGCCGGGCGCCTGGCCAAGGCGGAGGGCCGGGAGCCGTTCGAGAGCACGGCGGCAGTTCTCGCGGCGGCCGAGGAGGGCAACCCCGCGGCCGCACGGGCGCTCGCTCGCGCCCGCCAGGTGCTCGCCGCCGCCGTCAGCTTCGCGCTGCACGTGGTGGCGCCGGACGTGGTGGTCATCGGGGGCGGGCTCAGCGAGGAAGAGGGGTGGTTCATCGAGCCGGTCCGCCGGCTCCTCGGGCAATCGGTGCGGATTCCCGCCCTGGCGGCGACGCCCATCGTGCGGGCGGCCCTGCGGCAGGGCGCGGGGCTGTACGGCGCCATCGAGCTGTTCGGCGCGGGGGCCCCCCCGGCCGGCGGCGAGCCCGACGAGCCGCTGTGAGCCCGCCTGCGGCGGGCCTACGCCAGCCCAAGAAGCCAGCGCAGCAGGAACATCGGCGGCACGTAGGCCAGCAGATACACCCACAGCCATCCGGGCAGCCACCCCAGCACCACCGGCTCGATGGGCTTCCAGAAGACCGGCTTCTCCTCGGGAGGCGGATAGACCACCCTCAGCGACATCAGCGGCCAGCCCGGGTTCCCGAGCATCTCCACCGGGCCGGGCGGACACACGTCGCCGAGCACGATGTCGATGGTCAGCGGCTGCTCCCCCGGGGCCGACAGCGAGACGGGGAATCGGCCCGCGGCCCCTTCCGGAACGTCGATCTTCCACGACGCGCCGACCGGGGGCACGCCCGAGGCCAGCAGCGCCTCGAGCGAGGCGACGGTGGCGGCGGCGTCCTTCGCGTAATGCTCCTGAAGCTCCGCGGGCAGGTCGTCCGTCTTGCCGGCCTTGAGGGCGGCGAGCACCTGTTGGAGGGTCTGCCGGACGGGCGGCACGGCCCGGGGGTTCCGGGAGAAGCGGTCGACCGCCAGCGGCTCGGCGACGCGGAGCGTCACGGGCTCGGCGAAGCTGCTGTCCACCTGGGCCACGACGGTCACGCCGGTCCCGGGCGGGGCGTTCCATGCCGCCGGATCCACCCGCGCCGGCAGCCAGGCGAACGTCATCACCAGCGGCACCAGCAGAACGGCCAGCGGCACGAAGGCGGCGCCGACGATGCGCATCTGGACGGGCGCCCCGGCCCGGGCGAGGGCCTGGCGGCGCGGCGAGCCCCTGGGGGCCCGGGCGGCGCGGCGGCGGAGCTCGTTCGCCCGGGTCTTGGCGACGCGCAGGCGGCGGTTGTCGGTGAGCAGCCGCTGGCCGATCATCGTCAGCACGGCGAGCACCGCGGCGACGACGGCGACGGAGCCGACCTTCCCGACGGCCCGCACCAGCGGCCAATAGACCACGTCGAGCGCCTCGAGGATCGGCGTGTAGAGCCAGTTCGGGGGCAGCAGGAAGATGGCCGCCAGGAACGCGATGCCGACGAGCAGGAAGATGTTCCGGACCCGCCCGGTGAGCCGCTCGAACCGCCCCGGCGGCGGGGGCCGAAGCGCCGCTGGCACGCGAACGTCGTGGGGGTCGGGCCCGGCCTCTTCGGCGGCTTCGTCGGCCTGGGCGACGCGGATCAACGCGCCGGCGTGCCCGTCGACCATGATCTCCTCGCCCTCCACGAGCAGGCCGGTGGCGCCGGGGAGCACGACGGCGGGGACGCCCATCTCGCGCGCGACGACCGCCCCGTGCGACAGCGTCCCGCCCCGCTCCAGCACGACGCCGGCGGCGTTGATGAACAGCGGCGTCCAGGACGGGTCGGTGGAGGGGCACACGAGCATGTAGCCGCTGCCCAGGTCGCCGGCCGCCTCGGGCGACAGGACGATCCGCGCCGCCCCGCGCGCCGAGCCCGGCGACACCGCGAACGCCGACAGGCGGGCGCCCGCGGGCGCCTCCGGCGGGGCGCCCAACGCGTCGATCGAGCCCGTGTCGATCACCCGCGGCAGCACCAGCCGCCGCTGCGCCTCGCGCCGGGCGCGGCGCCGCTCGATCGCCTGCTGAGGCACCGCGTGCCCGTCGAGGGCGGATCGCAGCTCCGGGAGCTTGAGGAGGAACACGTCCTCGCCGACGCCCAGGCGTCGCCCGGCCTCCAGGGCCACGTCGCGCAGCAGCGCGTAGCCCAGCATGAGGTAGTCCTTCGCGTCCTCGCGGAACGGCATGTAGCGCCGGGCCAGGTCGATGCATTCGGCCAGCTCGCGCCGGCTTCGCGTGTCGAGGGAAGCGCTGAGGGCCTCGCGGCGCTCTTCGGCCTCCCGCCAGCGGCGATGGTGGATCTCCCGCGGGTCGGCGCCGCCGGCCAGGCGGGAGGCCATGTGGCGCACCTCCCCCACGCGCTCGCGCCAGCGC
This sequence comes from uncultured Planctomycetaceae bacterium, assembly GCA_964564965.1. Classification (GTDB taxonomy): domain Bacteria; phylum Planctomycetota; class Phycisphaerae; order SM23-33; family SM23-33; genus CAZMDT01. Next base: position 6,805 of record CAZMDT010000009.1, read on the forward strand.
GGCGTGGCGAGGTCGAACTCCTCCGGCGCGCGGTGCCCGTGGTCGGCGAGCCACTGCTCGACGGTCCGCTCGCCGGCGGCGACCTCGTACAGCTCGATGTTGGCGCGGACGGTGAGGTCGGGCTCCGGCGTGGCCGACAGGATGCCCGCCAGCTCGTCGGCGTCCTCGTCCCAGAACAGCTCCGCCAGCTTCGTCTTCAGCGCCTCGACGGCCATGCCGTCGATGAGGCTCGGCAGGAGCGACTCCGCCGCGAACACGTCCATCACCCGCCGCTCGCGCCCGTCCCACAGGGCCATCAGCTCCGTGTCCGACAGCGCCTGGAGGTCGCGCCGCCTCTGCTGGCGGCACCAGTCGGCGAACTCGGGGAAGACCTCCTCGTTCAGGCGGCGGTCCAGGTCGGCCGACAGGTCCCGCAGCCGGCGCGTCGTCCGCCCGATCTTCCGCATCCCGCGGATGAGCGCCACGGGCCCGGCGGCGGGGAGGGTCGGGGGCTGCTGCGCCGCGTCGGGCGTCGCCCGCAGCAGGGCCAGGTCGTATTTGAAGGGGTACCGCTCGAAGAACATCTCGGGCGCGAGGGCGCAGTCCATGTACGGCTGCCCGGCGAGGAGCTGGAGAAAGCCCTCCTCGCACACGCGGGGCGAGGGCTCGAAGCCCGCCATCCGGTACATCTCGCCGAAGCCCCCCGCGCCCGTCATGAACCGCCCCACCACGCTCCACGTCAGCGGCATGGGGCGGGACAGCGTCTCGGCGATGTTGTGCAGCACCCAGGGCCCGCGGGCGTCCTCGGCGAGCCGCCGCAGCCCGGCCTTGGTGTACTGAAGCGCCTGTTCGGCGGCCTCCGCCAGGCCGATCGCGGTGACCGGACGGGCCTGGAGCAGGTACGCCTTGCCGTCGTGAATGGCCCACTCGATGTCCTGCGGCCGGCCGAAGTGGTCCTCCACTTTCAGCGCGAGCCGCCAGAGGGCCTTCACGTGGTCCTCGGACAGGCAGGGCAGTTCGCGGCGATCGGCCTCGACGGGCGCCGCCTTGCCGCCCTCCGGCGGCACCCACATCTGCTTGTCGGCGATGACGGCGCTGAGGACGTCGCCGCTATCGCGGCTGATGGTGAGCACGTCCGGCTGCACCAGCCCGGAGACGACGGCCTCGCCGAGGCCCCAGCTCGCCTCCGCCACGATCTGCTCGCGGCTGCCCGTCTGCGGGTTGACGGTGAACAGCACTCCGGCCACGTCGGCCGGCACCAGGCGCTGCACCACCACCGCCATCGCCACCTTCGACAGATCGATGCCGTGCTCGGCCAGGTACGACCGCGTCCGCGGGCTGTCGAGGCTCCCCCAGCACCGCCCCACCGCGTCCAGCAGGGCGGCCTGCCCGCGAACGTCCAGGAACGTCTCGTACTGCCCCGCCATCGACGCCCCGGCCATGTCCTCCGCCGTCGCCGACGACCGCACCGCCACCGGCGGCGAGCCCATCGCGCGGTAGGCCTCGCGGATATCGTGGCGGAGTTCCTCGGGCATCTGGTCGGCCTGCCCGGCGGCGGCGCGGAACCCCAGCGTGGTGACCACGAACCCGCCCGGGACGGGCAGGCCGGCAAGGATCATCACCGACAGGTTCATCGCCTTGCCGCCGGCGAGGTCGATCGTCAGCGGCGCGGCGAGGTCGGCTACGAACGGGGCATCCGGGTTCATTCGACCACCCTCCCCCCCCAGCACTGAACGCCGCCCGTCTCGCTGCCGACGAAGACCCTCCCCCCGGCGACGACGGGCGAGCTGATGGACAGCCCCTCAGGTCCGGCCTTCATCTCGTCGTTGACGTAGAGCTTCTCCAGAATCTCGCCGTTGGAGGCGTCGATCACGGCGAGGTAGCCATCCTTGCTGACGGCGTAGACGTACTCGCCGGTGAACGCCGCGGCCGCCAGGATGGGGGCCGAGCCGCTCACCCGCGTGGACCACAGCAGCTTGTCGGCCAGCGGGAGGTCCTCGCCGGCCTTGTCCAAGTCCAGGGCCATCACCTGTCCGTCGCGGACCGGGCAGATCGCCACGGAGCCGCTGACGGCGACGGCGCCGAGCACGGCGTCCGGCGTGACGACCCGCCACAGCTCCTCACCGGTGCGGCGGTCGTAGGCGATCACCGCGCCGCCGGGGTTGGGGTCGGCATAGACGTAGTTGCCGTTGCCGCAGCCGATGAGAACCATATCGCCCGTGAGGGTGACGGCGCCGGTGGCGGGATAGGGCGTCCGCCTGCGCCAGAGCACGCGGGAGAGGCCCTTCGCCTGGAGCTGCTCGTCGGTTTCGGTCCGCAGGGCCAGCAGCTCGCAGCCGTTGAAGCCGCTGCCGATGTAGGCGATGCCGTCCGGCGCGATGACGGGGGAACTCTCCGGGTCGGTCACCACGAACCGCCACAGCTCCCGGCCGTCGGAGATTCGCACGCCCACCACGTAGCCGGGCAGCCCGACGAGGTTCATGTGTTCATCTTCGATGGCGCCCACGCCGACGACCGCCAGGTCGCCGCGGATGGCCGGGGAACTCTCCAGGTGCAGCGGCGTCTTGATGCGCCAGTGCAGCTTGCCGTCCTCCGCCCGGAAGCACAGCAGCGAACAGTGCTTGTCGTAGTGCAGGCCCTGCCCGACGACCAGGTACTTGCCGTCCGCCGTCAGGGCCGGCGAGCTGAAGAAGCCCTTCAGCTCCACCTCCTTGCCCGTGTCGGGGTCCTTGTAGACCCCGATCTGCCAGCGCGGCTTCTTCGTGGCGGCGTCGAGGCAGAACAGGCTGCCGTAGTTGCCGGGCGGGTCGAGCACGCAGGAGGCGCCGTAGACCCAGTTGCCGTAGACGGCCGGCGAGGAAAGGTACATCGTGTAGGCCGACTCCCGGTACCGCCACAGGCGCCCGAGCTGCCGCGGCGCGCCGCCCCCGGCGTAGCCGGTGCGGGCCACGTTCTGGCGGAAGATCACCGCGCCCGTCTGCGCCCCCGCCTGCCCCCCGGCCCCGCCAAGCTCGCGCCGGGCGATGATCTCCATCGCGATGTCCTGCCACGCGATGCCCCCCTCCGCCGCCCGCGCGGGCGCCCCCGGAAGCGTCAGCCACCACACCAGCGCCACGAGGCCCCCGATGACGGCCAGCACCGCCGCGGGAATGTGCGGGCGATGGATGCACGTTCGGAGAAGCTCCTTCGGCCTGAGCAGCGCCGAGGCGGCCGAGGTGAGCCCGGCGATGACCGCCGGCAGCACGGCCGCGCCCACGTTCACGAAGATCGGCACCACGCCGATGGTGCCGAAAGCGTCGAAGCCGATCGCTTGCAGGTCCATCAAGGGCCTCGTCTCCTCTCTACTCCTCGCCGGCCGGACGCGCGGCCGGGCGCGCGGCGGGCTGCGTGGCCGCGGGCGCGTCGGGCCGGGCGTACACGTACAGAAGGTTCGGTTCGCTGACGACGTAGATCGTGCGGCGGGCGTCCATGCTGACGCCTTCCGCCTGCGGGGCGTTGAGCTTCAGTCGCCCCACGGGCTTGCCGTCGAGGGTGCACTCGACGAGGCAGGCGCTCTCGTCGCTGACCACGAGCAGATGCCCGGTCGCCGCGTCATAGTGGCAACCGGCGGCGTCGTCGATGTCGATGGTCTTCGGCCCGAACTGCCAGAGCACGCGCCGCTCCACCGGGTGCTTCGGACTGGCCTTCTCCCACAGCCGGACCTCGTACGCCAGCGCCGGCGACTTCTCCTTCACGCCGAACAGCCGCCGACCGGCGATGTCGCAGGCGACGCCCTCCAGCCCCTGATTGCCCGCCGGGCGCCCGACCACCAGGATGGCGTCCTGGCGCCGCAGGGACTTGGCGCCGCCCTCGCGCGGAGGCAGGTCGAACACGCCGATGCGCCCCTCGTTCTCGTAGGCGATGGCGAGCTTCCCCTCGCCCATCCAGGCGATCCCTTCCGTGTCACCCCCCGGCACGATCGACAGGACGCGCAGCACCTTGCCCTCGGTCGTCATCTCCAGTGCCAGCGACGGGCCGTTCAGCACCGCCAGCAGCGTGTTCGTCGTCGGCACCCACGCCACGCCCGACAGGTTGTCGCTGACGCCCGCCACGCGGACCGGGCCCCGGACGAGCCGGTACTTCGCCAGGCCGATGGACTTGGCGCTCGGCTGCGACGCCGCGGCGGGCGCCTGCGCCGGCGGCGCCTCGTCCGCCCGGCAGGCCGGAACCGGCAGCACGACGACCGCCAGGACCATCACCGCCAGTGTCTTGAGCCTGAGCATCCTCGATCTCCTGGTGCCGGGGGGACCGCCGCGCCGGCCCGGCCGGATTCCGTTGATTCTATGCCTCGCGCCGTTTCCGTCAAGCCACCCGACAGCCTCACCGTGCGGGACCGGTCGGCGGCGCCGGCCGCGTCGCGGCCTCCCGGCGGGCCGCGTGCAGCGTCACGCGCTTCTCCGTGGTGAGGTCCACCAACCAGTGCTGGGTCGCGCCGTCGGCGAAGCGGATGGTAAGCTTGTACTTGCCGGGGGTGCGGACGGCGAAGGTTGCGGCGTCGGGCCCGCGGCACCCGGTGGCGACGTTGGTGCCGATATCGCGCCGCCCGACGAGCCGGCCCCCGGCGTCGGCGAGCGTGACGCGCGCGGCGAGCACGCCCAGCCGCCCGGTCACGCGGACGTTGAGTATTCGAACGTTGAGCAGGCGCTTCACGTCGTCGAGGGGGCGCTCCTCCGGCCGGCGCAGCTCGAGCGTCTCGTTCATCAGCAGCGTCAGCTCGCCCCGCGGGTTGCCGAGGAGCAGGTCGGGGGCGCCGTCGCCGTCGAGGTCGCCGGCCGCCACGCCCAGCCCGCCGCTGTCGTGCGCCCCGCCCCGGTCGAACACCGTCGTGTAGTGCGGGTTCTTGGAGGCGTGCATGAACAGGCCGTACCCGCGGTTGATGATGAACCGGTTGAGGCCGTTGGCGCCGCGGGAGACGGTGTAGAAGTCCACGTACCCGTCGAGGTTGAGGTCCTCGGCGATCGTCGCCAGGTGCAGGTAGGAACCTTCGGTGATCTCCCCGCCATAGGCGCTGACGTCGACGGGCCGGCCGCCGCGGTTCGCCAGCAACACCCAGTTCCGCTCCGTCGGAATGCACAGGTCCATCCGGTCGGGGCTGAAGAGGGGCAGGAAGCACCCCGCGCCGGTCAGGCCCGGCGCCTGCTCCTCGCCGGAGATGAAGTCCAGCGGGTGCTCGAGCTTGAGCGGCTGCCAGACGCCGGCGGCGTCCTGGACGAGCAGGACCCCCCCGGCGGCGGCGTAGAACAGGTCCGCCCGCCCGTCGTCGTTCCAGTCGCCCACGGCGAAGAAGCCGTCGCCGCCGGCGCCCGCCTCCTTCCGCGCCAGGCCCATCGCCTTCGTGACGTCGCGGAACGGGCCGCCCTTCGCCCCGCCGTTCAGGTACGCCCGCAGCCCGCCGCCCTTGATCGACACGACCACGTCCGGGTACCCGTCGCCGTTCAGCTCGGCGAAGGCCGCGGTCTTCAGGTCCTTGCCGGCCTCCGCGGGCAGGAGCTTCGAGGGCTTGAACCGGCCCTTCAGTTCCGCGCCGGCGAGGTAGATCGTCGCCCCGGCGAGCAGGTCGGCCCGGCCGTCGGCGTTGACATCGGCGAAGGAGCAGTTGCGGCCGGCAACGCCGGCGAGCCCGACGTACTCGGTGGCATCGGCGAAGTCGAACGGCGCGGCCTCCTCGCCCTCCTCGGCGGGCTCAGGGGCGATCTGGAAGATCATCTTGTTGCCCGCCTCGGAGCAGATGTAGATGTCGAGGTCGCCGTCGCCGTCGACGTCGTAGAGCGCCACACCCCAGATGGGCTTGTCGAGTTCGAGCAGCCTCAGGCCCGGCCAGAACCGGCAGTAGGCCCTCCGCGGGCAGTGGGCCGTTCCCGCCACGATGTCGGCGAGCAGCTCGATGAGCTTCGCCGTGCTGCCGCACCACGTTCCGCCGAGTGTCGGCACCTCCTCGCCGTCGATGCCGACTTCCTCCATGTCGCTTTCGTCCCAGGCCCACTGCGTCGGGGAGGCCATCTTCCCAAGCCCCCAGCCCGCGTCGGTGTAGAACATGAAGTGATTCTCACGCCGGCGGAGCTTCTTGCCGGCGAAGCCCACCCACTTCGCGCCGGGGGCGAGCTGCTTCTCCCGCACCTTCTGCGCCAGCAGGGGCTTCATCTTTTCCTCGGCCTGCACGGTGATATGCTGGCCGGGCTTGTAGCCGCCCTTGTAGACGTGACCGACGCGGACGACGAGGGTGCCCTTCGCGGCGTCGACGGCGGTGACCTCCCCGGCGAGGACCGCGTGGTGCCGTTCGTACAGATCCACCGGCTGGAGCGTGGCGTTGATGACGCCCCGGGCGGGTCCCGGCAGCAGCAGCACGGCGAACACAGCGGCACACAGCGAACGCTTGAGGGGCTTCATGCAGGTTCTCCCGGCCGCCCCGGCCGGGGCGGCGGCTACCGTTTAACCCCGGCGCGCAACGAAGCTAACGCAGGAAGTGCGGTGGAAATGGTCCTCCGCGCCGGCGGCGGGCGCGATCACCGGCGCCGGCGGACGTAGGCGCCCAGCGCGCCGCCGCAGGCGAACAGCGCCAGGAGCGTCCCGGGCTCGGGGATGACGCCGCCGCCATCCGACAGGTCCGCCACCCAGCCCTCCGGCAGGCCCTGCGGGTTCATGCCCCTGCCCACGATCACCGTGCCGTCGGAGGAGATGTCCGTCGCCACCGTCAGCACCCAGCCGGTGAGGTCCAGCCCGTAGTCCGTCGTCAGCACGTCGGCCAGCAGGCGCATGCCGTTCGCGGCGTCCCAGATGGCCGCGGCCGTGTCATTCTCGCTCGAGCCGCTTCGGCCGACGACGACGGAGCCGTCGCTGCTGACGCCCTCCGCCTGGCTCCACACGTCGCCCGCGGAGGCAAAGCCCAGCGGCGACATCGTCCCGTCCCAGCGGAACGCCTCCCACCCGTCGTCGGACTCCGCCCCGCCGACCACCACCGACCCGTCGGCTGAGCACGCCGTCGCCGTGCTGTTCACGAACGGGCCGCCCCCGAGGTCCCCCAGGCCCGACATCGTCCCGCCGGCCAGCCGGAACGCTTCCGGCCCGGCGGCTGATTCGCCGCGCCCGACGACCACCGCGCCGTCAGCGGAGACGCCGTTGGCGCGGCTGTCGAAGCCGCCGCCGGTGAGGTCGCTGAGGCCCACGACGCCCCCGCCGGAGGTCCACATCCAGGCCTCAGGCCCGGAGGCGCCGTCGCCGCGGCCGACGATGACGGCCCCGCCCGCCGACACGCCGGTCGCGCTGCTGTTGGCGAAGCCCGCCGCCGGGGCACCCAGGCTGACCACCCCGCCGCCGGGAGTCCACATGAACGCCTCGGAGCCGGCGCCCGACAGGGCGTCGCCGGCGATGACGCCGCCGTCAGCCGAGGCGTCGTTCGCCTGAACCGCCAGGATCGGCCCCGGCGCGCCGTTCAAGTTCAAGATGCCGGTACCCGCGGACCAGCGGCATGCCGCCGGCAGCGACCCCGACACGCTGCCGCCGACCGCGACGAGCCCGTTACCCGCCACGCCCTCCGCGGAACTCACGGGGGGCGTGCCCCCGAGGTTGCCGATGCCCTGGAAGCTCGCCGCCCGGGCGGACGAGACGATGAGAATGATGGCGAGAACAGCCCCTCCCGCGGCGGCGGCAACGCGCCGGCCGGTCCGATGAGTCGCACCAAGACTGCTCACGTTCGCTCCTTTGCCACGCTTCCGTCTGAGCAGAACTGCTCCGGTGGCCGGACATCATACACATAAGCGGCGTCTTGTCAAGCGCCGGCCGAGCCCGCCGCGGCGGACGCGCGGCTTCGGGCGGACCCCCGCGCGAGCGGCCCCCGGCCGCCTAGAATGTTGCGCGGGGCGAACGAACCCCCGCGAAAGGAGCGTGTACCATGCGGCTCCTGTCATGTCTGAGCGTCCTGGCGGTTGTGGCAACGGGCTGCGCGAGGCCGCCGATGACGCGGTTCGACCACGAGAGCATCCACCTGGAGGTGGGCGGAACGGTGAGGGCGGTCAGCACCGCGAGCGCGCGCGGGCCGCTCGACGGCGCGCTGGCCATGGCGCCCGGAGCGGCAACATACGACGTGCCGGTGCACCTGGCGGCGGGTCTGGGCAAGATGGAGGCGGTTCAGATCCATCTTGAGACGAGGATTGTCGAAACCACCCAGCGCGACCTCTCGGTTCTGGGCGTGGAGCTGTTCACGCCCGACGGCCAGGCGGTCCTCCCGACCGACGTTGAGAACACCACGCCGTCGGCCCCGACGCTGTCGCTGGGCGTGGGGTTCGGCACGACGCTCGGCGGAGGCGGCGGGGGCGGGAACAGCCACCCGCCCGGCTGCAAGTGCCCCGCCTGCCAGGGCGGTGGCAACGGCACCGGCGTCGGGGTGGGCGTCGGCGTCCCCATCGTCACCACCGGCGACAACCGCGTCACGTCCATGCGGACGACGTTCAACCTGCCCGGCCCGGTGAGCATGCTGAACGATGTCCACGTGGCCATTCTCGTGCGCGTGCTGGAGCAGGGCGACGACAACATCCTCGCCCAGCCGCTGCTGCTGCCGATCACCGTGGCGAAGAAGGACGACGCCGCCGAGGCGGCGCAGGTCCAGTTGCGCCAGGCGCAGACGCGCGTCCTCATCCGCGACGGCCAGACCGTCGCCCTCGGGGGGCTGGTCGAGACCACCCCCCCGCCGACGGCTGACAAGGTGCCCATCCTCTCAAAGGTGCCCTACCTGAACCGCCTGTTCCGCTCAACGTCCGAGAAGGTGAAGAAGCGCGAGTTGGTGATCTTCATCACCCCCCGCGTCATCATCGCGGAGGAGGCCGACTGATCGAGGAAAAGGGAGGACAAGAGGACAAGAGGGGAAGACAAGGGGGGACAAGGGGTCAGGAACCTTTTTATCGATTCTGGTTGATCTCGGGCGTTCGTGGCGGCAGGTTGACGCGATGCGGCGGTGCATCCGGCGCGGCGTGCCCGCTTCACCCGCGGCCGCCGCTTGGCGCGTGGCCGGGCGCGGACCAGCGTCGCTTCCAACAACCGTTGGACGGGGCCCTTGCCCAGCAGACGCCGGCAGGCCTTCTGCAGCGCGGTGTAGTGCGGGACCTTGTGGACAAGGGGTCAGGAACCTTTTCTGCTGCCACACTGCGCCGCAATCTGTCGCTAAGGTCTTCTGCAATAGTACGATGCTGCGTGGGAAAGCCCGCTCTAAAAGTAGCCTGTCCCATTTTTTGCCTTTTTTGCCCCGTCGCCAGCCCCGCACGCAGCGGGTTCCGCTCCACGTACCGCAGCAGCGCCAGGACCGGGTCGCCGCCCTCGATCACCCCGGGCGCCACTCACCAGCGCCGGATGGACCGGACACGACCCCGCGAGCGGCGCGGGCGATGCTCCCTGTGGCGGCCTCGCGGGGGACTGCGTTCGGGGACCGGTGCGTTCCCCCGGCCATGCGGCTGCCGGCTGCGGCGGCGATGCCCGTGGTCGCGCCCGGCATGCCCGAAGAGCCGCCATCCTTCCACCAGCAGCCCGACGGCGACGACGACCAGGGCGACGTAGAAGACCGGATTCGGCAGGCCGGCGACGATCTGCCCGCCGGCCGTCAGTTCCTCCTCGTTCGGCTCGTTCGGCTCGGCGGCTTCGGCGTCGGGCTCTTCGGGGCCCAGCAGGCTCCAGACCGGGTCCGCGGAGGCCGGTTCGGGGCTGTCGTACCTGGCGGCCTCGGCCCAGGGGGCGCCGTCCACGTGCCGCCAGTAGCGGAGGGAGCAGGGGTCGGGCACGAGTCGGGCGCCTCCGTCGCGGCCGATGCCGGCAACGGCGGGAGCGTCGGCGGCGTCCGCGACGGCAGGCGGGGCGGCGGGGTCGTCGGAGCCGGCCTCACCGCCGGGGCTCACCGCGAAGGCCGGCTGAAACGCCTCCCGCGCCGCGGCGGCGGCCGGGTCCGTCAGCGCCGCAGCGCCCCACGCTGGCATCGCCTCGCTCGGGAGGCGCTCCCCGAGCGGGTCGGCCCACGCCGACGGGCGGATGCTCATGGCCTCTTCCCGGCTGCCCGGCGCGCGCGGCGTCTCGACGGGTCGCAGCGGCCCGGCGCCGGCGCATACCGCAAGTGCCAGCGTCACGGCCGCCGCGACGGCTGCGCGCTGGGCGCCCAATCGGCGATTCGGCGAGACCAGGAATCTGCCGCGGGGGCCCATGGCCCTGCTCTCCACTGTGACTGTGATGAGCCTGAGACCGGCGCCAGCCGCCCCGCCAGTCCGATGCGGATACCGCTCAGGCTGATGTGCCTCCGTGCGATCCGCCGACCATTCTATGGGCAACGGCGCCAGGCGCCAAGTGCCTTCGCGCACGCCGCCGCCGCCGGACGCGGCGCCTCGCGCCGCGCTACTTCCCTTCGCCCGGTTGCCCGCCGTACATCGGCAGGTAGCGGTAGTACACCTCCAGCGTCAGCGTCGCCAACGCCGTGGCGTAGACCCGCCCCGCGTACACGCCCCACCGGGTGTCGGCGTCCCAGCTCCCGGCCAGCGCCCCGTCGCGCCGCTGGAGCTTGATGAGCGGGTCGCGCATCAGCGCGTTCCATCGCTCCCACGGCCGCCCGCCGATCTGCATCATCGTCAGCGACCCGTAGTACAGGTAGTACAGGTCCCGCCGGTCGTCGGGCGGGGGGTTTTTGAGGAGGAATCCGGCGGCCTCGTCGATCTGCTCGCGGGTGAGTTTCTGGCCGAGGAGGAAGCGGCTGAAGACGGCCTCGGCGGTCATGGGGGGCGTGGGCTTCGTGTCGCGGTAGCCGGCGAGCATGGCGTGGTCGGAGGCGCTGACGGCGGCGAGCCACCGGGCGGCGCCGCGGCGCATCTCGGCCGGCAGGGCCAGCCCCAGAAGCTCCGCGCTGTGCAGCGCCATCACCTGCCAGCCGAAGATGCTCGTGTCGCCGTCGTCGCCGGGCTCGTAGCGCCAGCCGCCGGTCTTGCGGTTCATCGCGTTGAGGATGAAGCGGCCGGCGCGGACGGCGGCGTCGCGGCACGGGCGGTCGTCGGTCATGAGGGCGGCCTCGGCGAGGGCGAGCGTGCCGATGGCCTGGTCGTACATGTCGCCGCCGCCGCGGAGGTCGCCATCGTCGCCGACCTGCGCGAGCAGCCAGCCCACCGCCTTGCCGACGGTCCGCTTGTGCGGGCCGTCCTTCGCCGGCGTGTGGTCCGCCGCCAGGAAGCACAGCGCCCCCAGCGCGGTCAGGGCCCCGTCGTGCTTGTGACGCGCGCCCTGCCCGCCGCGGCCGGTGGTGATGTACGTCCACCGCCCGTCGGCCTCCTGGTTGCCCGCCAGGAACTCCAGCGCCCGCTTGACCGCCGCCTCAGACTCCTTCGAGCCGCCGTGCCGCTTCAGCAGCAGCTGGCGGCGCTCGGGCGCCCGCAGGAAGGGCGCCTTCGGCGCCGCGAGGCTGAACGGCTCCGGGCGGCGCGCGAGCTGAACGGGCATGGGCTGGGGCTCCACGCGTTCGGCGGCGGCCGCGGGCACGGCCACCTGCCCGCCGGCCGACGGGTGGGGCTCGGGCAGCGCCAGCGGCGAGGGCTCCTCCGTGAGCATCCGCGGCGGCCGGGGCAGCTCGGCGGGCTCCGCCGACACGCGCGGCGCGGCCAGCGGGCGGTCGAGACGGAGGACATCGGCGACGCTGGTGTGCTCCTCGGCGCGTGCGGGCGGGCCCTCGGGGGGCATGGCGACCTTCGGGCGACGCCAGGCGGGCGGGGGCTCGATGGCGGTATCCTCGGCGGCCTGCTCGGCGCTCGGAGGGCGGGGGGGCTCGGGCGTGGTGAGGCGTGCCAGCGAGCGTTCATCGGCCCGCGCCGGCACGGGCGACAGGCTGATCGGGCTGCGCTCCGCGAGCGGTGCGGCGACGGTGGTCTTGAGGCTCTCGACGCGCGGCGGCTGGGCGAGCCGGAGCGGGTCCTCCGGGGCCGACACCCGCTCGAGGCGCACCGGCTCGACGGCGGGGCTGGCCACGCGAAGCCCGGGCGAGGCGATGGCGAGGCGTTCCGGCTCAGCCGGCCAGGGGCGGCGGGCGTCCTGGGGGGCCGTGACGATCCGCTCGGGATCGAGGCGCGTCAGCGGCGCCCGGGGCGGCTCGATCGCCACGGGCAGCGGGCGCGGCGGCGCCTCCTCCTGGAGGTCCGACAGCGTCGGGTCCTCCACGGGCAGGTAGCTGAGCTGGCGGCGGATCTGGAGCTTCACCTCCGCCTCGCGGGCGACCTCGAGGTTCACGCTGGTCAGCACGCCCGTCTCGCGGGCCACGTACTCGACGATCTGCTGCGACACCTGGACGACGTGGAAGCCCATCAGCAGGAACGCGTGCGCCAGCAGCGACACCAGGATGCACCGCTGGAAGAGCGTCAGGTGGCGGAAGCGGATCGCGCGGAGGAACAGCAGCAGCGGCACGGCGACGGCCAGGCCGATGACGAACGCCCACGCGCTCCAGCGGAGCGCCGGCAGCGCCGGGCTGTGCCCGGCGGCGTCCGGGATGCCGTAGAACAGCCCCGCAGCCGTCAGGACGGCAAGCTCCAGGAAGGCCACGACGGCCAGAGCCCGCCACCACGCGCGGCTCCGGGTTGTGGGGCTGTCGGGCATGGTGAATCCTCAGGGCGGCCCGCCCTCCTTGCGCGCCGGCTCCAGGACGTAGCCGATGTGGACCTCGGCGATTCGGCACCGTCGGCACAGCTCGGCGACGCTCGCGAAGTACTGGTGCAGGCTCTGCTTGTCGGCGCGAATGAGCACGTCGCGGTTGGGCTCCTCGCGGGCGACGCGGCGCAGCTCCTCGGCGAGCTGCTGGGGGGTGTAGACGTTGGGGCCGACCTTGGTGGTGCCGTCGATGGCGATGTTGATGATGAGCTGCTGCGGCGCGGCCGACAGGGGCTTGATGAGGGTCGTGCCGGGCAGTTGGATGCCCACGTCACGCTCCTCGCGGGCGAAGGTGGTCGCCACGAGGAAGAAGATCAGCAGGAGGAAGACCATGTCGATCAACGGCATGAGGTTGATGGGGTCTTCCTGCTCGGCGTCATTTCTTCGGATGAGCATCGCCTTCGGCTCCGGCCGCCGCTTCGGCGGCGGCGAAGTGCACCATGAACTCCATCGACTGGTCGTTCATCTCGTGCACGATGGTGTCGATCTTCCCGAGGAAGTAGTAGTAGAAGATGAGCACGGGGATGGCGACGGTCAGCCCGCCGAAGGTGGTCACGAGGGCCTTGTAGATGCCGGTGGCGAGCAGCTCCGCGCGCCCCAGGCCCTTCGCCGAGGCCACCTGGAACGCCTCGATCATGCCCCACACCGTCCCGAGCAGCCCCAGCATGGGCGACACCGCCGCCACGCCGTACAGCATCCGCAGGTGCCGCCGGAGCTTCGACACCTCGTTGGCGCCGGCGTCCTCGACGGCCTTCTCGACGTGCTCCTCGCCGCGTCCGAGCTTGCGGATGCCGGCCGTCGCCACGCGGGCGATGGGGCAGTCGTGCTCCCGCGCGTAGGCGAGGGCGGCCTGCGGGTCGCGCCCGGCGCGGTCGTAGGCCTGCTTGAGGGCCGCCATGAACCCTTCGGGAATGACCGTCCGCCGCCGCAGCGCGAGCAGCCGCTCCAGGATGATCGCCAGCCCCGCCAGGCTGCACAGGCCGATGGGGATCATGAACCACCGCCCCTTCAGCAGCAGCTCGAGGAAGGACATGCGGGGCGTTTCCTCGGTCGTGGGGGCCGGCTGGGTCGCCACGGGCCGAGTGCCCGGGGCGGCGCCCGGCGGGGCGTCCTGCGCGAGCGCCACGCCCGCCGCGGCCACCGCCGCTGCCGCCACCACCCACACCGCCGCGCCGCGCGTCCACGTCAACAGGCGTTTCACCGATGGCTCTCCTGGCCCGGGGCCCCTAGCCGCCGAGGGCCTCCAGGCGCTTCTTGGCGAGGGCGGCGGCCGGCTCGCGGGCGTACTTCTGCACGCAGGCCTCGTACTGCCGGCGCGCCTCGTCGCGCTTGCCGAGCTGCTCGAACGCCCGCCCGGCATCGTACAGCGCCGCCGCCGACCACTGCGGGTAGTCGTACACGATCGCCACCTTCAGCAGCTCGCGGGCGGCGTCCGCGAACCGCCCCTCGGCCAGGTGGCACTCGCCGATCTGGAACTGCGCCCGCGCCGCCGTCGCCCCGTCGTGTTCCGCCGTCACCTTCGCGTACCACTTCCGTGCCTCGTCGTACCGCTTGCGGTTCTCGGCGGCCCACCCGAGGCCGAAGTGCGCGCGGTACCGGTGCGGGCTCTTGGGGAAGTCCTTGAGGAACTCGGCGTAGGTGGCGGCGGAGGCGTCGTAGCGTTCGGCCTGGGCCTGCACGCTGCCGAGCTTGAGGCACGCGAGCGGGGCGAGGTCGTGCCGGGCGTGGTCGGCGAGCAGCCGCTTGAGGTGCGTCTCGGCCTCGGGAAACTTGCCGAGCTCGGCGAAGGCCTCAGCGGCCTTGTACATCGCCGAGGGCGCCAGCTCGCCGCGGGGGAACTTCTGGACGAAGCGGCTGAACGCGGCGGCGGCGCGGTCGTGGCGCCCGAGGGCGGCGCTGCACCAGCCGAGGCGGTACAGCGCGGTGGCGGCGACGTCGGCGCCGGCGGCCTCGTCGCGTGCGACCCGCTCCAGCAGGTCGGCCGCCTCGCCGTAGTCCTGTTTCTGGTACAGCAGGTCGGCCAGCTCCGCCCGCGCGGGCGTCGCCAGCTTGCTCGCCGGGAACGTGTCCAGCAGGGCGCGGTAGGTCTTGCCGGCCCCCTCGACGTCCTGGGTCTTCCGCTGCGACCACGCCAGCTCGTACAGCACCGCGTCGGAGGTGGTCCGCTTGTCCTTCGACAGCGCGATCAGCGTGTCGATCGCCTGGTTGTAGCGCCCCAGCTTCGCCAGGCAAAGCCCCGCGAGCTGCCGGGCCGCCACGGCGTGCCTTCCCGCGGGGTGGGCCTTCAGGTACGCCTGCGCCTGTGCCAGCGCCTGCTCGTGCCGGCCGGCCTCCTTCAGGCACGCCGCCTGCTGGTACGCCGCGTCCTCCGCCAGCGCGTGCTTCGGGTAGCGCTTCGCCATCTCCTCCAGGCGCGACGCCGCCGGCTCATACCGCCGGGCGTCGAAGTCGATCCACGCCAGCAGGTACTCCGCCGGGGCGGCGAGCTCCTCGCCGGGGCCCGCCTTCAGCAGGCGCAGCAGCGCCTTGGCCGCTTCGTCGCGGCTGCCGCGGCCGTACATCAGCCGGCCGTACTCCAGCATCCCGCGCCGGACCCACGGGTCGCCGTCGCCGCCCTTGAGCAGCTCGGCGAACGTCCTGGCGGCGGCGTCCGGCGCGCCCGAGCCTTCCTGCGCCGCGGCCAGCTTGCAGAGCGTCTCGCCGCGTCGCCGCGGCGCCGATGCCAGGTACGTCGAGAGCAGCGCCGCCGCTTCCTTGTGCTGCCCGGCCTGGAGGTGCGCATCGCCGAGGAAGAACACCGCGTCGCGCAGCCCCTCGTCGCCGGCGGCGAGCTTGTCGCCCGCCACGGCGGTCAGGCGCGCGATCGCCTGCTTGTAGTCACCGCGGAAGTACGCGCACTGCCCCAGTCGCATCGTGTGCCGGAGCTTCTCGAGGGGCTGCTTCGCGGTAGCGGCGAGCTTCTCGAACCGCCCCGCCGCGTCGGCGTAGCGCCCCAGCAGGAACAGGTTCTCCGCCGCCAGCTCCGCCACGGCGCGCGGGGCGCTTTCCTTCGCCTCGCGTTCGACGGCCTCGCACAGCGCCAGGCTGCCGGCGTAGTCACCGAGCCTGTGGCGGCAGAACGCCTCGCGATACGCGGCGTCGCGGCGCTCGTCGCTGTGGGGGAAGCGTTTGCGGAAGTCGGCAAACGCGTCGGCCGCCGCGCGGTGGTCCCCCACGGCCATCGCGCAGAGGCCCAGGCTGTAGGCCAGGCCCGCCGGCTCCGGCGGGTCCTTCAGCTTCGCCAGCGCCAGCAGCAGCGCCCGCGCCGAGGCGTGCTTGCCCTCGGCCACGTCGCACTGCGCCAGCCAGTACGTCGCCTTGGGCGCCCGGGCGGGATCGTGCTTGGCCACGTGCGACAGCGCCTCGCGGGCCTTGCCGACGTCGCCCGCCGCCAGGTGCGCCAGGCCGAGCTCCATCCGCGCCGCCGCCGCGTACGGGCTCTGGCCGTGCCTCGCGAGCACGGCCTGGAACTGCTCGACCGCCGGCGGATAGTTGCGGGCCTTGTAGAGCACCACGCCGAGGCTGTACCGCGCCTCCGCCTGCTGCTCGTCGTTGCCCTGGCGGATGACCTTCTGGAACTGCTCGGCGGCGTCGGGGAGGCGGCCCCTGGCCTCCAGCGCGCGGCCGATGAGCAGCATCGCCGGGGCGCGATGGACGGACTTGGGATGCTGCTCGAGCAGGCGGCGTGCGGTCTCGGCGGCGTCATCGGCGCGGCCCTGCGCCAGCAGCGACAGTCCGAGGAAGTACTCAGCGGTGTCGCGGCTGGCGCTTTGGGGATAGCGTTTGAGGAACTCGCGGCAGGCGGCGTCGGCCTTGCCGGCCTGCCCGGCGAAGTAGAGCGCCTGGGCGCGGTTCAGCGAGGCCGCCTCGAGGTGCGGGCTCTTGGGGTGCCTGGCGACCAGCTCATCGAGGGCGGCGAGGGCCCGCGCGTAGCGCCGCAGCACCAGCTCGCAGTGCCCCAGGACGGCCAGCGCGTCGTCGCGGCGTTCGAGGTCCTTGCTCTTGAGCGCCTCGGCGAGCAGTCCGGCCGCCTGGTCGTAGTCGCCGAGATGGTACCGGCAGAACGCCAGCCCCATCCGGGCCGACGGCACGCGGGCGTCCTTCGGGTAGGCGGCCAGGAACGCCGCGTACTCCTTCGCCGCCAGCTCGTGGAACCCCTGCGCGAACAGCCCGTTGGCCGCCATGAGCTGCTTGGTGGCGGGGTCGGTCTGGGCGGGGGCAGGGCCCGGCAGCAGCGCCGCCAGCAGGACCAGGGCGCCCGCGGCAAGCCGCGGGAGCTGCCGCGCGCGGGGGCCGAGAGTTCCGGAATCCACCCGATTGACCATGGACATCTTTCGCGGGCTCGCCGCCCAAGCGGCCCTCAGCATACCCGATGCGAGCCCCCGGCGACAAGGCCCGCCGCCCCAGGCCCTCGCCGATGCCGATGCGCCTGTCATCGCCGGGCGGTTTGTGGTCAAATACCTCCGCCCGATGCGCTCCCTGCGGCACAATCTCGACCTGCTGTACGAGCTGACCAAGAAGGAGCTGAAGGTCCGCTACAAGTCCAGCGTGCTGGGGTACCTGTGGAGCCTGCTGAACCCGCTGGCGATGGCGACGGTGTTCTACCTCGCCTTCCGCATCATCCTGCGCGTGAACCTGACGACCTCGCGCTGGCCCTTCTCGCTGGTGCTCGTGACGGGCCTGTTCCCCTGGCAGTGGTTCGCCAACTCCATCGGCCGCACCACCGATATCTACGTCGCCAACGCCAGCCTCATCCGCAAGGTCAGCTTCCGCCGCGAGCTGCTGCCACTGGCGGGCGTGCTCAACGACCTGCTGCACTTCGCCGTGTCGGTGCCGGTGATCGTGGTGTTCCACGCCTTCTGCGGCGGCGTGCCGAGCTGGCACCTGCTGTACGGCCTGCCGGCCCTGGTGGCGGCGCAGCTCCTGCTGACCTTCGGACTGGCCCTGATCGTCTCGTCGCTGAACGTCCTGTTCCGCGACCTGACGCACCTCGTCACCATCCTGCTGCAAATGCTGTTCTACCTGACGCCGATCCTCTACGACATGGGCGCGGTGGCGCGCTTCCGTCCCGCCGCGGCGGCGCTCATGAAGTGCAACCCCCTCGCCCCGCTCATCGAATCCTACCGACAGCTCCTGCTGGAGGGGCGGTTCGAGGCCGGGCTGTGGGCGCTGGCGATGGCGTACGGCGCCGCGGCGCTGGCGCTGGGGGCGCTGATCCACGGCCGGCTGAAGTGGAAGTTCGCGGAGATGACATGAGCACGCCGGCCGTCGTCTTTGAGAACGTCACGAAGAGCTACGCGCTGGCGCATCACGTGCGCGGGGGCATCAAGGTCTTCCTGCTCAACCTGCCCCGGGCGGTCCGGGAGCTGCGGTCGAACCGCTTCTGCGCGCTGGAGGACGTGTCGTTCGCGGTCGGGCGGGGGGAGGCGTTCGGGATCATCGGGCGGAACGGCGCCGGCAAGAGCACGGCGCTGGGGCTGGCGGCGGGGGTGCTCCGCCCGGACAGCGGTCGCGTGGCGGCCGAGGGGCGCGTCGCGCCGCTGCTGGAACTCGGGGCCGGATTCCACACCGACCTCACCGGGCGCGAGAACATCATGCTCAACGGCGTGCTGCTGGGACTCACGCGGGCGGAGGTCCGCCGCCACATGGACGCCATCATCGGCTTCTCGGAGCTGGGCGATTTCGTCGAGGAGCCGATCCGGACGTATTCCTCCGGCATGATGGCCCGCCTGGGCTTCGCCGTCGCCGTGCATCTCGATCCGGACATCCTGCTGATCGACGAAATCCTCGCCGTCGGCGACGTGCAGTTCCAGGCCAAGTGCATCGAGCGGATGCTCGCCTTCAAACGCGACGGCGTCACCATCCTCTTCGTCAGCCACGACCTCGACAGCATCCGGATGCTCTGCGACCGCGTGGGCGTGCTGGAGGGCGGGCGCCTGACGGCCGTCGGCGAGCCGGACACGGCGATCGAGCGTTACCTGTCGGGCCTGAAGCGCCCCTCCGCCTCCTGAGCGGCGGTATCAGCGGGCGAGGCGCCGGACGGCGGCGAGCAACTCGCGGCAGCTCTCGCGCCAGCGGAGCCAGCGGAACCCCTCGGGCGGGCGGTGCGCGGGCAGCGCGCCCGTCCGCTCGAAGGCCCGGACGATCCCCGCCAGCGACGCCGGGGAGGACAGGTCGAAGTAGACGGCGTGTTCGCCGGCCGTCTCGCGATGCACGGGGATGTCGCTGGCCAGCACCGTCAGACCCCGGCTGAGCGCCTCGACGATAGGCAGCCCGAACCCTTCCGCCCGCGAGGCGAACACCAGCGCCCTCGCCCGCTCGTAGCAGAAGGCCAGCTCCGCGTCGCAGAGGTCGTTGAACATGGACAGGCGGCGGCCCCACTGCGGGTGGGCCCGGATGCGGTGCACGAGGTCGTCGCACTTCCAGCCGATCTTGCCCACCAGGCACAGCGAGGCGTCCACGCCGCGGGCCCACAGGACCTCGAAAGCGTCGAGCAGGTACGCGTGGTTCTTCCGCGGCTCGATGGTCCCCACGGCCAGGTAATGCCTCGGCGGCGGGGCGAACAGCTCGCGCAGCACCGCCCGCACGGGCCCGGCCCCGGCGGTGCAGTCGAGCTCCGCCCCCAGACGAAACGTCCCCACCGGCGGGGGCGCCGCGGCGCCCGGCCGGGCGGCGAGATATTCGAGAAGTTCGTCTTTGACGGCGTTCGAGATGGCCACGTAGAAATCGGCGCGCTCGACGGCCTGGGGGAGCCACCGGCCGAAAACGTTCACGAGATGCCGGTCGCAGGTGTCGGGCAGGCGGATGGGGATGAGGTCGTAGATGACCACGCCGACTTTGGCGCCGCGCCGTCGGGCGCGGTCCACGGCGTGCCAGGGCGGGGTGTGCCACGAGGAGTCGAGCAGCACGATCACGTCGCCCTCGCCCGGCTGCACGCGGGGATACCGCCGCTCCGCCAGCGCCGTCAGCACCTTGTCGCGGAAGGCCCTCGGGAGGGCGCCCGCCGCCCGCCGCAGCCGCCACGGCAGCAGCACCTTCACCAGCCTCCGCAGCCAGGCGATGCGCTTCAGCCGCTGGCGCAGCCTGGAAAGACGCCCTTCGCCCCGCTGCGGCGCACGGGGCGCGCCCGCATCCGCGCGAAGCCGTTCGACGCAGGCGAACCGCCTGCCCGCGCAGACGACGGGGCGGCAGGCCAGGCCCATCTCCGCGCCGACGGCGGCGGCGTTGTTAGCCACGTTGCGGACGACCCGCTGGATGCCGCTGTTGCCCCCGTAGCGGAACGTGCGCGTGCACTCGATGAAGATGTGCCCCGCCCCCGGCGGCGTCGTGTGGCTCTGGGTCATCCGCTGCTCCCGCTGCTGAGCGGTGTGCCACCGTAGAGGCCCGGCCGGGCGGCGTCAAGCGGGGTGGGCACCGGCGACGGCGGCGATCAGCTCGGCATGGCGCCGCGCGGTTCGCCGCCACGAGAACTCGCCGACGCGTCGCCGGCCCGCGGCGATGAGGCGCCGCCGCCAGGGGTCGTCCTCGACGGCCCGGCGGATGGCGCGGGCCCACGCGGGCGCGTCGGAGGGCTCGAGCAGCTCCGCCGCC
>CAZMDT010000010.1:0-19265 GCA_964564965.1 uncultured Planctomycetaceae bacterium
GAGCGTCCTGCGCAGCCGACCCGTACCTTATATGTCGGGGCGGCGGCGTCTTTTACACCAGTCTTTCCGGAAAAGACCGCCGGAAGAATCTTCCCCCCCACCGGAAGAATCCCCCGGTCACTGCGGCTTCAGGCGAGCAGACGGGCGACCGCGATCTCGCGACAACAATACTCATTAATCACATCATATCAATAACTTACGTCTTGATGCCCGCGGCAGGCCAGCCAATTGGCACGGCGGTTGCCTGTCACATGCCCGGCTACTCGGCCTGCGCACATGAGCACAATGCAGACAGTACTGTTCGACGTTGCCATCCCGGGGCCCTCGCTCGCGGGGCCCTCGGCGCGGCCCAGCACCTCGGCCCGCCCGGGCCGGGAAGTGCTCCAGGTCCGTCCGCAGGCCCCCGAACAGGGCGAACAGGTGGCTGCGCCCGCCGCCCCCCCCAGCGAGGCAGCGCCCAGGCCCAAACAGAGCATCGAGGCCCCCGCCGCGCCGGCCAAGCCCGCACGGGCGGCTCACAAGCAGCCGGGCCAACCCGCCACCGAGCCGACGTCGGCACCCGCAGAGACCGCGCCCCCGCAGACGCCCTTCGCCGAACTGATGCGGCGCCTCGCCGCCGAGGCCGGCAGCATTGAGGGCGCTGATCAGATGGTGTTCCTGTCCGCCGAAGCCGAAGCCCCCGCCGACGGCCTGACGGCCACGGCCGCGGCAACGCTGACCGCGAACGTGGCGGCGGGCGCGACGCCGGTCGCTCCCTCCCCGCTGGCCGAGGTCGCTGGCGAGGCGCTTCCTGATTCCGCCGGGTCACAGACGCCCGGCGGCCAAGCCATGGCGAGCACCTTGCCTGCGGCGGCCGCAAGCTCGACGGTGCTGCCCGGCCCCGTGGACCTCGCTGCCGGCCTCACGGGTGCGAGCACTGGCACTGAAGAACAGCCCTCAGCCCTTGCGGGCGAGGCACCGGCACCGGGCGGAACCCCCAGCCCCGACAGTGCCGCGGCGCCCACCGGCCCCCCCATCCTGTTGAGCATGGCGGCGTCCGAGCCGTCGGAAGCCGGCCCGCGCGGGGGCGCGCTCGACGCCTTCGAGGAGCCCCCGGCCGCCGACGCCTCGCCTGAGCCCGGCCGCCCCCCGGCCCCGGTTGAGCCCCTTCCCTTCGCCCAAGCATCCGCCAACGAAGGAGCGAAGGTGCCCGACCTGACCCACTTGGCCGCCGGGGCGGAGACCGACCCGCGCCAGCCGGCAGCCCAGCCCGCCACCGAGGCCGCCCCCAGCGCCAAGCCGGGCGCAACTGCCCCCGGCGCGGCGGTAAGCTTCCTGAGCGCCTATTCCACGGACGACACTACGCAGACGGCCGAGGCCGCGGCATCCGCGCCCGCGGCCGCACGACCCGCTGCCCAAGCGCCCGTCGCGAACCAGGTGGCCGACGCCCTGGCCGGCGCGGCCTCACGCGACGGACAGCAGGTTGTCGTCCGACTGAACCCCCCGGAACTTGGCCACGTCAGGGTCACCATTCAGGCCGACGGCGACGGCGTTCGCGGCCTGGTCGAAGTGGACAACCCGCGGACGCTCGCCCAACTGGAGCGCGAGAGCACGCAGCTCGTGGGCCGGCTGGCGGACAGCGGCGTGGAGTGCCGGCGGATCGAGATCGTTCTTCACGAGCCGCCGCAGCGTGACCCAGCCGACGGATCGGGCCTGCCCTGGGGTCAACAGCCGGGCTGGGCCCAGCGCGAAGGCACCGCAGACGGCGGGCAGCCGGCGGCAGGCGGGCCGATGGCCGACATCGGCGAGGAAGACCTAGTCGGCGCCGCGAGCGGACCCGCGGCGGCATCGTATGTAACCGAGCACTCCATCAACGTGTGGATGTAGGAGCGAACGATGACGGCGATCTCAGGCCTTGGCGGCAGCGCGAACGACATCAGGAGCAACTACCTGAACCTTCTGGTGGCGCAGCTTCAGAACCAGAACCCGCTCGAGCCCATGGACAACAACGCGATGGCCTCGCAGTTGGCGCAGCTTTCGGAGCTGGAGCAGCTCGAGGGGATGGGCCAGACGTTCCAGGGCGTGCTGCTGGCCACGCAGCGCCAGCAGGGCGCGGCGCTGATCGGCAAGGAGGTGTCCTTCATCCCGGAGGGCGCCGACGAGGCCATCAGCGGACGTGTTGAGAAGGTTTCGATGGCCGACGGCGAGGTGCGGCTGCACGTGGGCAGCCACCTGATCGGCCTCGACGATATCCAGACGATCAGCAACTGACCCAGGCGACCCCAGGACGGGCTGAGGAAAGGCAAGAACGATGAGTAGCGCACTGCTTGCAGGCGTGTCGGGGCTTCGGGCCCAGCAACAGATGATCGACGTAACGGGCAACAACCTGGCGAACCTGAACACGATGTCGTTCAAGAGCAGCCGGATCACGTTCGCCGACCTGCTGAGCGAGACGTTGAAGGAGGCCTCGCAGCCCGGCACGAACCTGGGCGGCACGAACCCCCAGCAGGTCGGGCACGGGGTGCGTGTGGCGAGCATCGACCGCAACATGTCACAGGGCAGCCTGATCACGACGGGGCAGGCGCTGGACATGGCCATCGAGGGGGCGGGCTACTTCGTGCTGAGCGACGGCTCGCAGGAAGTCTACACCCGCGTAGGCACGTTCGCGGTGGACTCCGAGTTCTACCTGGTGGACCCAAGCACGGGCTACCGCGTGCAGCGCATCGGATCGCAGGGCGAGACCGAGGGGTTCCAGATCCCCACCGATGACTCCATCCGCGTGCCGTACAACGTCGCCCTCCCCGCCAACGCGACGACCTCGGTGAGCTACAACGGCAACCTCAGTGCCGACCACGCCACGGCCACCACGAACCTGATGACCTCGCAGGTCCAGTACACCATCAACGGCGCCAGCGCGGGGGCGGACACGCTCCTGGAAAATCTCGACCAGGCCACGGGCGGCACGCTCGTGGGCGGCACGCTGACGATTACCGGCACGGACAGCGACGGCACGGCGGTGGATAACAGCGCCTCGCCGCTGACGATCGCCGCCGACACGACGATGCAGGACCTGCTGGACGAGATCGACGGCCTCTTCAGCGGGGCGACGGCGTCGATCGTGAACGGCGAGATCCGGCTGACGGACGACGAAGCTGGCTACAGCCAGACGGACATCATGATCGGGTACGCCGGCGGGACGGGCACGCTTGAGCTCCCGCCGCACTTCAAGATCACCAACGCCGGCGGGCAGGAGGTGAAGAACACCAACGTGGAGATCTTCGACTCCCAGGGCATCAGCCACGTCCTGTCGGCAAGCTTCGTGAGGTCCACGACGGCAAACGTGTGGGACCTGGTGGTGACGTCGGTGACCGGGGACGTGGAGCTGACGGACCGCCGGATCAGCGGGCTGAAGTTCCTGACGGACGGATCGTTCGGCGGGATGGTGGACACGGTGCCGCCGGAGACGCAGGCGTTCAAGATGAAGTTCGCCCACGACCCCGACAGCGAGGTGCAGATCGCGGCCGATCTCGGCACGATCGGCGAGTACGACGGGCTGAGCCAGTTCGGCGGGGCCTCCACCGTCTCTCCCAGCGGGCAGGACGGGTACGCGTCGGGCTGGCTGTCGAGCGTGTCGGTCACGCGCCAGGGCGTACTGGTCGGCGTGTTCACCAACGGCGCCCGCCGCGACGTGGCGGCCCTCAAGATCGCCACGTTCCAGAACCCCGCCGGCCTCGACGCCACCGGCAACAACTACTTCGAGGCGTCCGTCAACTCCGGCGACGCCGTGCCTACCCAGGCGCTGTCCGGCGGGGCCGGCCTGGTCCACGGCGGCAGCCTGGAGGGCGCCAATGTGGACGTGGCCGCCGAGTTCGTCAACCTCATTCAGGCCCAGAACGCCTTCCAGGCCAACGCGCGGACCATCCGGGTCAGCAACGACATGCTCCAGGAGCTTGCCAACCTGATCCGCTGACCGCGCCGGGTGACCTCGATGTTCGATACCGGCTAGATGCACATGCTCCAAGTCATCGCTGAGCTGTTGCCGCCGATCTCGGCACTGAATCCGCTCGAGCGGTATGAGGCCGCGCGCCAACTGCCCAGCGGCAGCAACGACTGGCTCTGGGTCGTGCTCTTGAGCGCGGTGGTTGTGCTCGTGCTCGGGTCCGTCGTCCTGTTGGTGTACGGCATCCGCGTAAGGCGCAAACGCGACGACCGCGCCTTCCACGCCCAGACTACCCGCCTCGGACTGACCGACGAGGAGTCGGGCCTGCTCGAGCTGATCTCGCAGTACACGCGGGTGAAGGATCCGACGGCCGTGTTCTCGGCCGACATCGTGTTCTGGCGAGGCGTGGCGGCGTTCCAGGCCTCGGCCGGGTACGCCGCGATGACGCCGGAGCACCAGGCGGAGATGGAAACGGCCATCGAGGTGCTGCGGCAGAAGCTGCACTACGACGCGCCGACGGACTGGCCCGCCGAGGCGCCGGCGGGGGCGTCGGCGCCGAGCGAGCGGCGTCTGACGACGGGCAGCGAGGTGGCCGTGGTGCACCGGGGCAAGACGGCGGGCGCCCAGGTGAGGATCATCGACGTGCGCGCGGACGAGATCGTTGTGGAGTCCGACCTGCCCCCCGGCGACGTCAGGCCCGGCGAGGCCTGGCTGCTTCGCTATGCCAGGGACGGTTCCGTCTGGGAGTTCGACGCGACCGTCGTGCGGGCCGAGCAGGGCCGCCTCGTCCTCAGCCGCCCGGGGCGCTTCCGCTTCATCGAGCGCCGCCGCTACCCCCGCACCCCCACCGACAAGCCGGCCAAGGTGGCGGAGTTCGTCGGGCTCAAGTCGATCCGGGACGAGGAGCTGCCGGAGTTCGTCCCCGGCACGGTCGTGGAGATCGCCGGGCCCGGGCTGCGCATCGCGACCGGCCTGACCGCCGCACCGGGCGGGAACCTGCTCGCCGTCGTCAAGCTCGGCGAGGACAGCATGCTCGAGGCGCTCGGGAAGGTCCGCCGCGTGGCCAGGGACGCGGACGGCGCGCCCACGCTCTGCGTGGAGCTGGTCGGCCTGACACCGGACGAGATGGCCGAACTTGTCCGGGCCACCAACGACGCCGCCAGAGAGCACCGGGCGGCCGCGGGGGCCGGCGAGCCCGCGCCCGCCCAGCACGGAGAAGTGACCTGATGGACCCCACCCTCGGCAGCACGAGCATCGACGCCCTTCAGCACCAGTACCTGGTGATTACGCACAACCTGGCGAACGCGAGCACGGCCGGCTTCAAGCGCAGCCAGACCGTGTTCGAGCAGGTGCTCGCGTCGCGGCTTGCCGCCGCGGGCGCCTCCGAAGAGGTCCAGACCCACACGGCGGTGGACTTCACGCAGGGGCCACTGGTCCAGACGGGCCGGTCCCTCGACCTGGCGCTGACCGGGAAGGGCCTGTTCGTAGTGGAGGACCCGGCCGCTCCGGGCGGGCGGCTGTACACGCGGAACGGGGTGTTCCGCACGAACGCGGCCCGGCAGCTCGTGGACGCCGCAGGGCGGCTGGTTCAGGGCGACGCCGGCCCGATCGTCCTCCCGGACAGCGTCGGGATCGAGAGGGTATCGGTCTCGCGCGAGGGGCAGGTGTCCGCGGGCGGCCAGGCCATCGGCAAGCTGCAGGTCGTCAGCTTCGAGGACGAGAGCGTTTTGCAGCCGGTGGGCGCCAGCACGTTCCGCGCGGCGGCGGACGTCCAGCCGGCGCCGGCGACGGGGTTCGGCGTACACCAAGGCTTCCAGGAGGGTTCGAACGTGTCAACGGTTGAGGAGCTGGTCCGGCTGATC
The DNA here is from genome assembly GCA_964564965.1 of uncultured Planctomycetaceae bacterium. GTDB lineage: Bacteria > Planctomycetota > Phycisphaerae > SM23-33 > SM23-33 > CAZMDT01. The sequence continues at coordinate 5,782 of CAZMDT010000010.1, forward strand.
ATGGTGACACGGCTATACGAGGCGAACATCAAGACCGCCAAGGTGCAGGACGAGCGCATGGCGAACATCCTGCGGGTGGCGATGTCCTGAGGGGCATCGCGTGCCGGCGGGCCACTGAGGAGACAGTAGCATGCTGAGAGCATTCTCAACGGCGGCGACGGGCATGCAGGGCCAGCAGACCGTCGTGGACGTCATCGCCAACAACCTGGCGAACATCAACACGACCGGCTTCAAGCGCCAACAGGTGGACTTCCAGGACTTGATGTACCTGAAGCTGGCGGAGGCGGGGCGCGAGTCCGCCGCCGGCATCATCGCTCCCACCGGCTTCGAGGTCGGCACGGGCGTCAGCCCGGGGGGCACGCTGAAGGTCTTCACGCAGGGCGAGATGTCCAACACGCAGCGCGAGCTGGACATCGCCATCGAGGGCGACGGGTTCCTCCAGGTGACGATCCCTGGCGGCGAGACGCGATACACCCGCGACGGCTCGCTTCGCGTCGACGCCAGCGGCAACCTCGTCACGGCCAACGGGTACCTGCTCGAGCCGGCCATCACGCTGCCCTCCGACGCGCGGCGTGTGGCCATCGGCACGGACGGCACCGTATCGGTCTTCGCCGGCAGCAGCAACACGGGCACCGTGGTCGGCACGGTCACGCTGGTGCGGTTCGCGAACTCGGCCGGGCTGAGCAGCGAGGGGAACAACCTGCTGGCAGAGACGGCGGCGAGCGGAACGGCCACCACGGGCACGGCCGGGCAGGGAGGCTTCGGGGCCATCCGTGCCGGGTTCCTCGAGAAGGCGAACGTCCAGATGGTCACGGAGCTGGTCAACCTCATCACGGCGCAGCGGGCGTACGAGGTCAACAGCCGCGCCATCCGCGCCGGCGACGAGATGCTCACCACGGCCAACCAGTTGATTGCGTAGGAGATGATCATGAGGCATGCGATCGTCCTGGCGACGATGGCGCTGCTGCCCGTGCTGCAAGCGGGCGCCGGCGAGCCAGAAGCGCCCGAGCTGCTGGAGGTCTACCTGCCGCGGAAGATCCCGGCACAGGGGGACACGCTCACGCTGGCGAACGTGGGCGTGGTCCGCTGCGACGATGTCGACCTGTACCGCAAGGCCTGCGCCGTTCGCATGGGGCGGACGCCCTGGGTCGGCGAGACGATCACCGTGGACCGGCGGACGGTCCTCAGCCGCCTGGTGGCCTCCGGCATCGCCCCGGAGCGCATCCGCCTCACGGGCGCCATGCAGGTCACGCTCCATCGCCACGACCAGCTCGTCCCCGTCGAGGAGATCCTGCGGACGGCCAATGCCTTCCTCGCCAACAGCGGCGCCGCCGGACAAGGGGCCATCTGCCAGCTCATCAACCGCCCGCAGGCGATGTCGCTGCCGGCCGGCAAGGAGGTGTCGCTGCGGGCCAGCCGGCGGGACAGCGCCCCGAGCGGGCGGCTCGTGGTGGTCGTGGAGGCCGTCAGCGACGGCAAGGTGCTGGCCGAGGCCGAAGTGGTCTTCGCCGTCCGCCACCGGGTGAAGCAGGCCGTAGCGACGCGGGAGATCCCCATCGGGGCCATCATCACCCCGGAGAACGCGCGGATCGAGACGGTCGACGCGTCGGAGCCGCAGGAGGCCGCGTGGCGGCCCCCGTTCGGGCTGCCGGCCTCACAGGTCGTCAGAGCGGGCGCCGTCATCACTCCGGCGATGCTCGCCCGGGCCGCGCCCGCCGTCGCCATCAAGCGGAACCAGCCCGTGATGATGCGGGTGTCCGGGCCGGGGTTCATCATCTCCGGCATCGCCCAGGCCCTCGAGGACGGGCGCCCGGGCGAGTTCATCCGCGTGCGCAACATCGACACCAAGCGCATCATCGTCGCGAAGGTGACATTCGACGGGACGGTCGAGCCCGTCGTCAAGAGGTAGACCCATGAACGCCACGAAGCCGCTGATCGCCGTGGGGCTGGCCGTTGCCCTGATGTGGGGCAGCAGCCTGCACGCCGGTTCCATCTGGGCCAAGGGCCACCGACGCGCCCGCGCGATCTACTCCGACGACACCGCCCGTGACGTCGGCGACATCCTGACGATCGTCATCAAGGAAGCCACAAAGATCGAGAACGCGACGAACCGGAAGCTGGACAAGAACTCAACGCGTTCGGCCAGCACGAGCGGCTCCTTCGACCCGGCCAACATCATCGGGGCGGTGGGCGAGCACGTCTTCGACTTCCCGCAGCTGACCGTCGACGCAACGGCCTCCACCAAGTTCGACGGCGGGGCGGACTTCGACGCCGATCGCTCGATGACGGACAAGGTCTCGGTCGTCGTGGAGGACGTGCTGCCGAACGGGAACCTGGTGGTGCTGGGAACGCGCACGCGGAACGTCGCGGGGGACACGCTGATCATCCAGGTGTCGGGGCTGGTCCGCCCGAGCGACGTGTCGATCAGCAACGAGGTGGACAGCGAACGGGTGGCCGACTTCCACATCGTCTACAAGACGAAGGGGCAGGAGAACGGCTTCTCGAACCCCGGCTGGCTGGACCGGGCGGTGAACTTCCTCAATCCGTTCTAGGACGAAGGGCCAATGCGACAGCAACAAGCGATTGTGCGAGGCGCGGCGGCAGCGCTGGTCGTGCTGCTTTTGACGGGGCACGCGGGTGCCGAGCGGATCAAGGACATCGTGGACATCAAGGGCGTGCGCAGCAACCCGCTGTGGGGCTACGGCGTCGTCGTCGGCCTGAACGGCACCGGCGACAGCTCTGCCGCCAGCCGGCAGGCGCTCACCAACATCCTTCGGCGAGAGGGGCTGGTCCTCAAGCCGGACGACATGTCGAGCAAGAACATCGCGAGCGTGATCGTGACGGCCGACCTCGGGGCGTTCGACCGCCGCGGGGCCAGCATCGACGTCACGGTGTCGGCGATCGGCAACACCACGAGCCTCCAGGGCGGCACGCTGCTGATGACGGAGCTGAAGGGCGCCGACGGGCAGGTGTACGCGGTGGTGCAGAAGCCGGTGACGATCGGCGGCTTCAGCGCCGCGGGGGAGAAAAGCTCGATCACCAAGGGGCACGTGACGGTCGGCCGGATCCCCGGCGGCGCCATCGTCGAGCGCGAGGAGCTCGCCACGTTCGTCGAGAAAGGCGAGGTCACGCTGCTGCTGAAGAACCCCGACTTCGCCACGGCGGAGCGCATCGCCGAGGCCGTCAACGGCGTCTACAAGGACGCCGCCCTTGCTGTCGACGCCGGCACGATTCGCGTCAAGGTGCCGGCCAAGCTGAAGCAGGCGGAGATCACCGGGTTCATCCGCCATATCAGCGAGCAGGAAGTGAAGGTGGACTTCCCGGCCGTGGTGGTCATCAACGAACGGACCGGCACGGTCATCGTCGGCGAGCACGTCCGCATCTCGAGCGTGGCGATCTCGCACGGGAACCTGTCGATCGTGGCGGTGGAGCAGGAGAACGTGTCGCAGCCCTCGGCGCTGTCGCGGACCGGCTCGACGGTCAGAACCACCGAGACGCGCATCGACGTCGCCGAGCAGCGCAGCCCGCTACAGGTGCTGCCCAACGGGGCGTCCGTCTCCGACCTCGCCCGCGCCCTGAACTCGATGGGCCTGACGCCGCGCGACATCATCGCGATCTTCCAGGCCCTCAAGAAGGCCGGGGCCCTCCAGGCTGAACTCAAGGTGATGTAGGAGCCCGACGTGGACGGTCCGGGACTGCTGAACAATCCGGTGCTGCCCGGGGTCGTGGTGGACGGCCTCGCGGCGGCGCAGCAGGCGCTCGCCGGGGCCAAGCGCCGCCCCGAGGCCATCGAGCAGGCGGCCAAGGACTTCGAATCCGTCCTGCTGCACAAGCTGTTCGACGAGGTGAAGCGGACGATTCCCGAGTCCGGCCTGCTGGGCGACGGCACGAGCTCGCAGGTGCACGACATCTTCTGGATGTACCTGGCGCAGGCGCTGGCCGAGCGGGGCGGGCTGGGGCTCTGGCGGCAGCTCAAGGCGAGCTTCGAGGCCCTGGCCGCACCCGCTGACCAACCCGCCCGGGTGGAGCAGTCGGCATGATCTCGACCGCCGAGACAGTCCGCACCCTCCTCGCCGATCTGACGGCACTTCTGGACGAGGAGACCGCCCTGCTGGAGCTTCGACGGCGCCAGCTTTCGGACCTGGGCGTCGCGATCGTCGCCGCAGACGACGAGGCCCTCGGCGCGCTGCTGGAAGAGATGGAGCAGGCGCAGGTCGTTCAGATGGCCGCCGACCGCAGGCTCAGAAACCTGCGCGGCGCCCTGGCGGGCGCGTTGGGGTGCCGCCCGGAGGACATCCGCCTGTCGGGGCTCATCGAGCGCCTCAGCGGCGAGCAGCGCGCGGGCCTCGCGGCGCGGCGCCAGCGGCTGAGGCGCCTCGCCGACGATGTTCGGCGCGAGCACATCCGCGCCGCCATGCTCCTGGTGGAATGCGCGCGCATCAACCGGGAGCTGATGAACGGCCTGTTCCCCCACAGCAAGCCCGTGACCACTTACAGCACGGGCGGGCCGGTCTCGTGGCGCCTCGACACGGGGCTGCTGGACACGGAGTCGTAGCCCATGGCGATGAGCCTGAACTTTTCGATCGGCCTGAGCGGCCTTCAGGCGGCGCAGCGTGCCATGGATCTGATCGGCACGAACGTGACGAACGCGGCCTCGGAGGGCTACCACCGCCAGGACCTGAAGCTCTCGCCGATCGACTTCGGCACGTTGGGCACGTCGCGGGCGGGCGTGGAGGTCGTCGATGTCCGCCGGTACGTGGACACGCTGCTGGAGCAGGAGATCCTCCGCCAGCAGCCTGTCCTCGGGCAGGTCGATCGCGAGCTGACGACGCTGCAGACCATCGAGAGCGTGCTGGGCGAAGTCGGCGCCGAGACGCTGGGCACGACGGTCGACCGGTTCTTCAACAGCCTGAACGAGCTGGCCGCCCAGCCGAACAGCCAGCCGCTGCAGGAGCAGGTCGTCTGGGCGGCCGACGCCATGGCGGTGCAGTTCCGCAGCCTGGGCACGTTCCTGACGGACCTGAAGCAGCAGGTCGTCGTCGAGGCCGACGACGTGATCTCGCAGGTGAACGCCCTGGCGTCTCAGATCGCCGACCTGAACGCGGAGATCCGCGTGACCACGCTCCGCAACGGGAACACCAACACACTGCTCGACCGCCGCGACGAGGCGATCAAGGAGCTCGGCAAGCTGATCGAGGTCGATCCCAACGTGCCGGTGGACTCGGACGGCGTGGTGAACGTGCTGTCCGTCGGCACACCGCTGACCATCGCCGGTCAGCAAACGGAACTGGAGGTCGGCATCACCGCCGACAACCTGCTGGGCATCTCGGTGAAGGATGCCCACGTCTACACGACGCAGTGTGACGGCGGGGAGCTCGGGGGGCTGCTCGCCCTGCGGAACGAGATCATCCCGGGCATCGAGAGCCAGCTCAACGCCCTCGCCACCGAGATCATCGATCGCATCAACGCGCTGCACGTCGAGGGCGTCGGCACGGCGGGGGCCTTCACCGAACTGACCGGCTGGACCGTCGAGTCGACCGCCCTGTCGGAATGGGACGCCGGCCTGGCGGCCGGGGAGCTGTATGTGCGCATCACCAACACCGACACCGGCGAGGTGGTTCGCCACGAGGTCGCCGTGGACCTCGCCGACACGATCGCCGACGTGGCTACGGCGCTGGACGGGCTGAAGGACGCCGAGGGCGACGCGGCGCTGGCCGCCTCGGTCACCGGCTCGGCCCTGCACATCGAGGTCACCGACGCCGCCAAGTACCGCTTCGACTTCCTGCCCGCTCCGCTGGCGGAGACGGACCCGCTGGCATGGACGGGCACGGCGGCGCCCGCCGCGTCGGGCATCTACACGGGCACGGCCAACGACACGTACACACTGACGGCCATCGGCACGGGGCAGGTCGGCACGGACACGCTCGGCCTCGAGGTCCGCGATGAGGCCGGGCAGCTCGTCACCACCGCCGGCGTCGGCGCCGGATACGCCCCGGGCGACCGCCTGGACCTGGGCAGCGGGATGTACGTCGCCCTCGGGGCCGGCACGATCAACGACGGCGAGTCGTTCGTCATCCGTGCCCTGGCCACAAGCGACGCCACGGGCCTGCTGGCCGCGGCGGGCATGAACACGCTGTTCCGGGGCAACGGCGCGATGGACTTCGCCGTGGAGTCCCGCGTGCTGAACTCCCCCGCCCGGCTGGCGGGGTCGCTCGGGGCACAGATGTCCGACAACGCCAACGTGCGGCGGATGGCCGAGGTGGCGGAAACGTATCTGCCGGGCCTGGGCAACGTCACGCCCGCCGACGCCTACCGCCAGCTCGCCACCGGCGTCGGGCAGAGCGTGATGATGCGCCAGTCGCGCCTCGAGGGCCTGGAGGCCGTCTCGCGCCAGCTCCTCGCGCGCCGCGACGAGCTGGGCGGCGTCGACGTCAACGAGGAAGCCGCCAATCTCATCGTCTTCGAGCGGATGTTCCAGGCCGCCGCCAAATTCATCAGCGCGCAGGACCGGGCGCTTCAGACACTGGCCGACCTGCTGTAGGCCGTCCGGACAAAGCGGAGACCCGCATGAGTGGATGGGGATCGATATACCGGAACTCGCTGTTCGCCATGCGAACGCACTCGGAGGCGCTGGCGCAGCTCCAGCTCCAGGCCGCCTCGGGCGCACGCGTGCTGCGCCCGTCGGACGACCCCGCCGACGCGAACCGGATCATCCGGCTGCAGACGGAGCGCGACCGGCTGGACGCCTACACCAGCAACCTGTCGAACCTGGCCACCAGCCTGGATGAGATCTCCAACGCCCTGCAGCAGATGTCCTCGACGATGCTTCGGGTGCGGGAGCTGGTGACGCAGGCGACCACGGGCACGCTGAGCCAGGACAACCGTAAGGCCGTCGCCGCCGAGGTCGACTCGCTGTTGGAGCACACGCTGTCGCTGGCCAATCACCAGAGCATGGGGCGGTACCTGTTCGGCGGGGCGAACATCTCCACCGCGCCCTACCAGGCCACGCGCGAGAGCGGGCAGGTGGTGTCGGTGGCGTACCAGGGCAGCTACGACGACCTTCCCGTGCCCGTCTCGCAAGGCGTGACGCACTCGGGCCTGGTCGTCGGCGAGCGCATCTTCCGCTCCGACGATCGTCAGGAGCCGCTCTTCCTCGGCAGCACCGGCGCCGCCGCGGGCGCGGGCACCTCGTCGGCGCAGGGCAGCGTGTGGCTCACCCTCGAGCACACCGCCACCGACTACGCCGCGGGCGCCCAGGGGCTCGCCGCCGGCAACGGCGACACGATTCTCGGCGAGCACGTGCTGAAGGTGACGGCCGGCACGCAGGTGATTCAGCTCGACGGCGGCCCGGCCGTCGAGTTCGCCGGCACCGAGACCGACCTCGCGGTGACGAATGCCGACGGCGACGTGGTGCACGTGGACATGACGGGCTGGTCGGGCGCCGACGCAACGGTCGCGCTCACGGGCACCGGGCGGATGTCCATCGACGACGGCGACAGTTGGACCGCGCTGACGACGTTCACGGGCGACGTGGCCGTAACCGACGCGGCCACGGGCCGCGTGCTGAACGTCGACACGACGGGCATCACGCGCTGCGGGCTCGAGCCCGTCCGCGTGCCTGGCACCTACAACGTGTTCGACGCCCTCATCGCAGTGCGCGACCTCATGGCCAACAGCCGCGGCCTGTCCGACTCGCAGCAGGTGGACCTGCTCAACCAGGGGCTCCAGACGCTGGAGGAGACGATGTCGAACATCGAGCAGGGGCTGACGTCCGTGGGCAGCCGCCTCCAGGCGATGGACAGCCTCAACGCCACGCTCGACTCGCTCGCCTACAACGCCAAACTGGAGCAGTCGCAGATCGGCGACGCGGACCTCGTCCAGGTGGCTACCGATATCGCCCGGACGCAGACGCTGTACGAGATGACGCTGGCGACCGCGTCCCGCCTGCTGTCGCTGTCGCTGCTGGACTTCATCCAGTAGCCCGCTGCCAAGCATCTTGGCGCCGGAGGCGCCCGATTATTGGGCGCCGACGCTCCACCGGCGCCCGGCACGTTCCGGAATGCCCGCGAACACCACGGTTTGGGGGCCCCTGCCGCCCGGGCCCGCGGAGGCACGTCATTTGCATACGACCTGAAGGGCCTGCCCGCGCGCCCGGCCGCGCCGGCAGCGCCCGCTGAGGACCCCGAGCGTGACGGACGCACAACAGACGGAAAGCCCATATGCGCGATCGCTGGATCTGCTGAAGGCCGGCCGCCACCAGGAGGCCCTGGACTGCCTTCGCGAACACCTGCTCGGCCATCCGCACGACGGGCAGGCCCTTAACGACGCCGGGGCGCTGCTTTACAGCCTCGGCCGCTACGAGGAGGCAGCGGAGCACCTCAAGGCCGCGATGGAGCACCTCGACGGCGTCGCACACGACCAGGCGCTGGCGAACCTCGTGGAGGTGTACCTGGCGGTGGCGATGACGATTCACGGCGGCGAGTCCCGGCTGCCGTTCAGCTACGACTGCCTGCTGGGCGAGGCGGGAGAGCTGGAGCGAAACGGCGACCACGCCCGGGCGGCGCGGCTGTACGAGAGGATGCGGAAGGTGCACGACAACGTTCTGGTGCTCAAGAGCCTGGAGGCGAGGGCGTTGTACAACGCCGGCGGGCACGATGATCGCGCCCTCGCGCTTTGCAGAGAGGTGAACGCCGTCCGCCCCACCGTCCGGACGCTGCTGCTCGAAGGCAGGCTGCATCGCCGCGCCGACCGCCTCGACGAGGCCGTCGAGGCCCTTGAGCTCGCCCGCCGGGCCGTCGAATGGAGCCGATAGGTGCACGCGACGCCAGCCGACCAGTTCGAGATGCCCCCCGGGCGCCGCGAGCACTGCGAGGTGCTCACGGAGCTCGGCGACTGCTACGCCGACCTCGGCAGGCACGCCGACGCCCGCGATTGCTACGTCCGGGCCGGCGCCGTGGACCCCGCCCAGCCGAGGCCTCACCTCGGCCTGGGCATCGTCGGCATGCAGACGGGGCGGCTGGATGACGCCCGCCGGGCCTTCGCGCGTGCGGCGGAAGTCGACCCCGACAGCGCCGAGGCCTACGGCGGGCTGGCGATGGTCCACCAGCAGCAGGGGGACTACGCCCGGGCGTTTGACATGTACCTGGCGTGCCTGGAGCGTGACGTGGACAACCTGGCGGCGCTGCTGGGGCTGTTCCAGACATCCTGCCAGATGGGCACGTTCCGAAAGATCATCCACTTCCTGGAGGTGTATCTCGACCGGCACCCGGGCGACGTGAGCGTGCTGTTCTGCCTGGCGTCGCTGTACGTCAAGGAGGGCCGACTGGCCGACGCCCGGCGGACACTGGCGGACGTGCTGACGCTTCAGCCGGACAAGCCCCAGGCCGCCGAGCTGCTCCGCGAGGTCGAAAGCCGCCTGCCCCACTGCCCCGAACCCCAGCGGAACGTCGCCGAAGCATGACCGGCGCCCCCGCCCATCCCGATGCGGCCGACGCCCGCCTGCTCGATGCCCTCGCGGAGACGCTCTCCCGGCAGATCGACCTGGCCGCTCGAGGCCGGATCGGGGAGGTGGCCGCCCTGAACGGCGAGGTCGCCGCCCTCCTGGCGCGGGTGGAGGCCCACACGCTCGCTCCATCGGCCGCCCCGAGCCTCCGGCGTATCCGCCAACTCCGCCGCCGTCTCGCCCTGATGCTCGCCCAGAAGCGCGCCGACGCCGCTACCGAGATCGACAAGGTCCGGCGGGGCCGCGAGTCGCTCCGCGCTTACGGCCGCACCCGCTGAGCCGCACCCCGCCCGTCAAAAGTACGGCTGCATGTACTTCCGGCTGGCCGGGTCCATCGCCGACAGGTCCGCCAGCTCGTAGGTGTTGCCGTCCACGTCGCGGAACAGCGCCCGCGTCGGCGACAGCACGCGGATGTCGTCGCGGCTGCGCATCTGGAAGCTCACCAGCCCGCGGTCGGTCTCGGCCGTGATCGACGTGACGCCGAACTCCCGTTTCAGGCTCACCACGCGCGTGATCTTCGGGTTGAAGACGCGTTGGTCGAGCTCCTGCTGGACGACCTCGCGGCTGTCGTCGTCGAGCTCGTTGAGGGTCCGCAGCAGCGCCACTTCCTTGCCGTCCTTGTCCCGGACGGAGATGTAGCTGTCGGTGAACGACCAGGGGAAGCACCGCGCGACCTGGGCGCTTCTGACCGGCTCGTCGCGTCCCGCCACGTGCACCACGAGCGCGCCGTCCTCGTCGCGCTCGATCCGCTCGATGGCGCGGTGGCTGGCGGGGCCCTCGGTGCGGGTCTTCTTGTCTGGCATGTCGGGTGCCCTGTCGGCGGCGCTCAATCGCCCCCGGCGACGGCGTCGGCGACGGCGTCGCCGACCTGACGGGTGCTCATGCCCATCCGGCCGGCCGCCATCGACTTCATCTTCGGCGTGGTGGCCATGATGGCGCCTTCCACGCGATCGCCCGCCTCGATGAGCTTCGCGTCGCCGGTGTTGTTGCCCGTCTCGCGGAGCAGCATCGCCAGCGCCGCGATGGCGGCGATGGGGGTGATCACGTTCTGCCCGGTGTACTTGGGGGCCGAGCCGCCGATCGGCTCGAACATCGAGACCCCCTCCGGGTTGATGTTGCCGCCGGCGGCGACCCCCATGCCGCCCTGGATCATCGCGCCAAGGTCGGTGATGATGTCGCCGAACATGTTGCAGACCACGATCACGTCGTAGTACTCCGGGTTCTTGACGAACCACATGCAGCAGGCGTCGACGTGGTTGTAGTCCTTCTTGATGCCCGGGTACTCCTCGCCCACTTCCATGAACGCACGGTACCACAGGTCGTGGGCGTAGGTGAGCACGTTGGTCTTGCCGACGAGGGTGACCATCTTCTTTGGGCTGCCGCGGCGCCGGCACAGCTCGAAGGCGTAGCGGATCGCCCGCTCCACGCCGCGCCGGGTGTTGCACATGATCTGCGTGGCGACCTCGTGCGGCGTGCCCTTGTACTGAAGGCCCCCCATGCCCGTGTAGAGCCCCTCGGTGTTCTCCCGGACGACGACGAAGTCGATCTCCTCCGGACCCTTGTCCTTCAGCGGCGTCCAGACGTTCGGGTAGAGCGTCACCGGGCGAAGGTTCACGTACTGGTCGAGCTCGAACCGCAGACGAAGCAACAGCCCCTTCTCCAGGATGCCCGGGGCGACCTTCGGGTGCCCCACCGCACCGAGGTAGATCGCGTCGAAGCCTCGGAGCTCCTCGATCTCCTCGGGCTGGATGACGGGCATCGTCGGCTCGTTGGGGTCGCCGCCGGCTTCGAGATAGCGATCGCCACTGAGGTCGAACTCCTTCGTCTCGTAGCCGAAGCCGACCTCCTCGGCCGCCACCGCCAGGACCTTCAGGCCCTCGGCCACGACCTCCGGGCCGGTCCCGTCGCCGCCGATGACTGCGATTCTCATCTCCGCGCTCCTCGGTGCCGGGGGTGCCCGCCGGCGGGCCCGGTGGGCAAAGCGGGCATTGTAGCGGCCAGCCGCGGGGGCGGCAAGCCGTGTCGCGCCGGGGGCTTGCCCGAAGGCGCCGCCGAGGCTACCTTGTCGCCGTGAGGCGTTCCCGCAAACTGCTTCTGGCCTACGTGTCAGCCGTCTGCGCCGTGACGATCGCGGGCGGCGCGGTGCGCGGCGCCCGGCTGGGGCATCCGATGCGGTACGACGAGTCGTACACGTACCTGTTCTACATCGCCCCGCCCCACCCCGTGTCGGTCCTCGCCTACAGCGCCCCGAACAACCACGTCCTGCACACGCTGCTGGTCCGGGCGATCGCCGCGGGGGGTGGCGCATCGCCGGAGGCCCTCCGCATGCCGGCGTTCCTGGCGGGCGTTGCCCTGGTGCCGGCCGCCGCGGAGCTCGCGCGCCGACTGAGCGGGCGCCGGGTGGCGGGTCTGCTGGCCGCGATGCTCGTGGCGGGCTCGTCCATCCTCATCGAATACTCCGTCAACGCCCGCGGTTACTCGATGGTCTGCCTGGCGGCCGTCGTGTTGGTGATCTTGACGTTGGAGCTCGCGCGCGATTCCAGCCGCCGCAGGTTGTGGATCGGCTGGGTGGCCGTTGCCGCCTGCGGCATGCTCACGATTCCGGTGATGCTGTATCCGGTGGCGATCTGCGTGGCGCTGTTCGTGCTCCAGCGCGTGCTGAGGCGCGGTGAGGCGGAGGGCGTGCTTCCGGCGCTTCGGCGCCTCGGCGCCGCCCTCCTCGCCGCAGCCGCAGCGACGCTGGTCCTCTACACCCCCGTCTTCCTCGTCAGCGGGCTGGATGCCGTCCTGGCCAACCCGTTCGTCACGCCCAGGCCTTCCGCCGAGGTCCTCCGCGAGCTTCCCGCCGCCGCCGCGGCGGCGCTTGGGCACTGGTCGCGGGACACGTCCTGGCCCTGGTGGCTTGTGACGGGGGCGGGGCTGGCCGGGGCCCTCGCCGCGGGGGTTCGCAGGCGCGATGCCTTCCGCATGTCGCCGCCGGTCGCCGCCCTGCTGCTCGCCGCCGCGGCGCTGCTGCATCGTGTCGTGCCCTTTCCGCGCGTGTGGCTGTTCCTGTTGCCGGTCACGTTGGCCGTGGCCGCGTGCGGACTGGTGGATCTGGCCGCCCTCGTGAGGTCCCGCCGAACAGCGTGGGTGACGACGGCTGCACTGGCGGCACTGGTCGCCGTCGCGTCCGCCGACGCCGCCCGCCGCGCACTCGTCCGCCCCGCGATGATGAGCGAAGACCCCGACCGCCGCGTGCTGCTCGACTCCGAAGCCATCATTCGCGACGTCGCCGCCGAGGCCCGCGGCCAGGCCACCGTCGCCTGGGACTGGCGCCACGCCTCCTGGCCGCCGCTGGCGTACTACGCCAGGCGAGAGGACCTGCCGGTCGGCGACGTCGACCGGTCCGAAGCGTTCATCGTCGTCCACGAGCAGACAACGCTGGCCGCGGCGCTGAAGGCGAACCCGCGACTGGCCGAGAACTTCGGTCCGCCGGCGCTTCACAGGCACTATGCACGGGCGGACGTCTACGTTGCGCGGCGCCGGGCGCCCGCCGCGCGGCGCGCCGGGCCATAGAACCGACCGAGCGGTTTTCGGGGTGGACGCCTGCCGCCGCGCGCGGCACAATGGGCCGCCAGCGGGTGCAGAGAAGCGTGAGGGCAGGCAATGACGGAGAGGCTGTACACCACCTATCAGGTGGCCGAACTGCTCGGCCAGACGCCCGGCACCATCGTGGAGTGGATTCAGAACGGCTGGCTGCGCGTTCGCCGCCTTCCCAACGGCCCGATCCGCGTCTCCCAGCAAGGGCTGGTCGACTTCCTCAGGGACCGCGGCGTGGACATCCAGGGCATCTTCGCCGGTGCCGTCGTGGAAACCGGCGATGACGGCGCCGACGCCGCGCCTGGCGAGACGGACAAGCCGGTGCCGGCGCTGACCGGGCCCGCCGCGGTTGCGCCGGGCCCCGCCCCCGCGGAAGCGCCACCGGCCGAGGAGAACCCGA
>CAZMDT010000010.1:19275-26405 GCA_964564965.1 uncultured Planctomycetaceae bacterium
CTGGTTCGGGCTGATGCTTCTGGGAACCGCCGGGCTGTTTCTGGTCCAGGACGCCGAGGGTTGCCGAGGAGACCGCCCCGCGGGCCGGGGAGGACGCGCCCCGCGCCTCCGGGCCGGCGGCCTGGGCGGCGGCGCCCCCGGAGCCGGAGCCGCGCCCCGCCACCGAACCCGCCGCCGCGCCCCGCCACGCCGCCGCCCAGGTCGCCGACGCCGTCATCGCCGACGCCCTGGCCCACGGGGCAGACGCGATCCACTTCGAGCCGCGGCAGGACGGTCTGTCGCTGCGGCTGCGAATCGACGGCGGGCTCGTCGAGAAGAAGGGCTTCCGCTCGCGCCTGCCCGAGGGCATGGCCCCTCGGCTCATCGCGCACCTGAAGTCGATCGCCGGCATTGGGGCGGACGCCCGGCCCCCGCAGGCCGGCGCCTTCCGCCGCCTCGTTGAAGACACCGAGGTCGAGCTGCGCCTCAGCACCTGCCCCACGGTCAACGGCGAACGGATCGTGCTCCACGTGCCGACGGCCGGGCCGCCCCCGCTGTCCCAGCTCGGGCTGGCCGAACGCGACGTCGAACGGCTAGCGAGCTTCCTTGCCCACCCCGGCGGGCTGATCGTCATCGGCGCACCGCCGCGCCACGGCGCGCACGAGCTGCTGGGCGCCCTGATGATGGCGGCGGCCTCGCCCGAGCGGAACGTCGTGGCGGTCGGACGGGTCCCCGGCGCGACCGTCGCCGGGATCAACCAGTGTCAGACGGATCCCCTCGCCGGCTTCGGGTACGCCGAGGCCATGGCCGCGATTGACTCCCAGGACGCGGACGTGATCGCCATCGGCGACCTCCGCGAGGCCCGCACGGCATGGGCTGCCCTGGAGGCTGCACGCGGCGGCGCCGTCGTCATCGCCGTAATGCGCGCCCCCGACGCCGCGGCGGCGGTCGGCGACCTGCTGGCGATGGGCCTGGCGCCCTGGGCGCTGGCCGGGACGCTGTCGGCCCTGGTGGGCGTCCGCACGGTTCGGACGCTCTGCGAGGCGTGCCGGCAGCCCGACGAACTCCACGAGCGAACACTGACCGCGCTCGGCCTGCGGGGCGAGGAGATCGACTTCCCTCTCTACCGCCCCGCGGGGTGCAGCACGTGCAGCCGGACGGGCTTCCGCGGCCGACGGATGCTGTGCGGCGTTACGGAGGTCGCGGGGGCTCTGGCGGCGGCGCTTCGGTCCGATGCCGCCGAGCCCGCCGCCCGCGTGGTCTGCGCGCAGGCCCTGCTCGACGCCGGCCTTGCCGTGCTCCGGAGCGGCCAGACCTCCGCCGGGGAACTGCTGAATGCCCTCACATGAAGGCCCCGCGACCGCGCCAACTTGCTCTACAGCCTCCGCGGCGGCCGCGTCGATAACAAGCGGTGACCTCCGAGGGCCCTCGCGTTGATCTATGCAGCGTTCGCCGTGTGGCTGTTCCTCATCCTGTTCGCCGGGGTGGGCGTCTACCGGCTCTGGACGCGTTTGGTGAGCCCGGCGTGGGTGAACTGGGTGCTCCTGCCGGGGACGATCGTGTCGGAGATGGCTTATATCTTCGGCTGCCTGATCACGGGCGGGGAGATCCGCCGCGCGAAGCTGCTGTCGGTGCCGGGCAAGGCGGGGCGGGACGACGGCGAGGCCCGCACGGACGTCGCGCCGGGCATCAAGGTGCTCGGACCGCTCGTCGCCGGACTGCTTCCCCTGCTGTCCGGCATCGGCACCATGCTGCTCGCCCGGGAGCTGCTCGGCGACCGCACCATCGAGGCGTTCGCCGTTCACACCCTCCCGGCCGGCGGCCTGCCCAAGGCCCTGCCGACCTCCTGGGCGAGCTTCTGGAATCACCTCGGGCGGCAGATCGCCCTGCTGCGACAGATGTGCGAGACGCTCGCCGGCCACGACTGGCTCGATTGGCGCGGCGTGCTGTTCGTCTATCTGGCGGCGTGCCTGTCGGTGCGGCTGTCGCCGGTGACTCGGCCGATGCGGCCGACGCTGGCGGCGGCCGTCGTCATCTCGGGGGGGATCGCACTGGCGGGCCTCGTGTGGGACGGCATGACGGGGCTGCTGGAGGGGGAGATCTGGTGGCTGATGACGTTCGTCTGGTCGCTGCTGCTGACGCTGCTGTCGGGCACGCTGATCCTTCGCGGGCTGGTGGCGTTGGCGCGCATCCTGGCGGGCCGGCGCCGTGCGTGACGAGGCCTCGGACCTTCATCGCAACCGTTGACTTCGCCGCGCCGCCGGCGAGAATTGCCCCTCCCGTTCCCCATGCCTCAGGAAGGGCGCGCGATGATCAAGCCACAGCGGCCGAACATTCTTGTCTACATCTCGCACGACACCGGGCGGCACATCAGCCCCTACGGCATCGATACGGTCCACACGCCAAACGCGGAGCGCCTGGCGGCCGACGGCGTGCTCTTCGAGAAGTGCTTCTGCACGGCGCCGCAGTGCAGCCCGTCGCGGGCGAGCGCCTTCACCGGGCGCTACCCGCACAGCAACGGCGTGATGGGCCTGACGCACGCCCGCTTCGGCTGGGACCTGCACGACGATGAAACGCACCTGGCGGCCCACCTGAAGGCCCTCGGCTACGACACGTGCATGATCGGCACGCCGCACGAAATGCGGCGCGTCGAGGGCCGGGGCTTCGACGTACACCTCGGTGAAATGGACTGCCGGAAGCAGCCCGGCGTCCTCGCCGAGTGGCTTGACGGCCGCGAGGGCGCCGGCCGCCCCTTCTACGCCCAGCTCGCCCCCTACCAGACACATCGCCCCTTCCCGCGCGACGACTGCCCGCCGGATTTCGGCACGCCGGGGCTCGGTGTGACGGTGCCGGGATACCTCGACGACACGCCGGGGACGCGCGAGGACTTCGCGGCCCTGCAGGGCATCGTGCGGCAGTGGGACGAGGGCCTGGGCATGCTCCTGTCGTTGCTGGAGGGTCGCGGCCTCGCCGAGAGCACGCTGCTGCTGGTCACGACCGACCACGGCATCGCGTTCCCCCGGGCGAAGTGCACGCTCTATGAGCCGGGCATCGGCGTGCTCGCGATGATGCGCTGGCCGGGCGGGGGCGTCGCGGGAGGCCGGCGGTGCAGCCATCTCCTCAGCAACGTGGACTTCGTGCCGACCATCCTCGACGTGCTCGGCCGGGACGTCCCCGGCGACGTCCAGGGCCGGAGCTTCCGGCGGCTGCTGACCGGCGAGCCGTACGAGCCGAGGGAGATGGTGTTCTCGGAGATGACGTTCCACGGCTGGTACCGCCCCATGCGAGCCGTGCGGACGGCGGAGCACAACTACATCCGCAATTTCGAGATGGGCTTCGCCATCCAGGTGCCCACGGACGCGAAGCGGAAGGCCTACGTGGACAACCTCGACCGCATCCGCCGCCAGCCGCACACACCGTACGAGGAGCTGTACGATCTGCGGGCCGACCCCTGGGAGCAGACGAACGTCGCGGACGACCCGGCGTACGCCGAGGTGCGTTCGCGGCTCTCGAAGGCCCTGGGTGACTGGATGCGGCAGACCGACGACCCGCTGCTGTGCGGCCCGGTCGCCAGCCCCTTCTACCGCGAGGCCGTCGAAGGGCTCGGGACGTAGGGGTCGCCCCCCGCCGAGAGAGCGCCGACAGACAGCATCCGTCGGCCTCGCCGGAAGGCCTCGCATGGCGTTGCTTCAGCGGTGCCCAATCTGCTAGCTTGGGGGCTGCGCCCTCTGAGAGGCTCCGATGAGCGACATCCTCCGCCCGTTCAACATCATGGCCAAGCCGGTCTGCGGCGTCTGCAACCTCGACTGCCACTACTGCTACTACACCATGAAGCCGCGGGAGCTGTACCCGGAGGTCGCCCGCGAGGCCGACTTTCACATGTCCGACGAGGTGCTCGAGAGCTACACCCGCCAATACATGGAGGCCCTGCCCGTCCGCGTCGAGTTCGGCTGGCAGGGCGGCGAGCCGACGCTCATCGGGCTCGACTTCTTCCGCCGGGCCGTTCAGCTCCAGAAGACCTATGGCCGGGAAGGGCAGACCGTCGCCAACGCGCTCCAGACCAACGGCACGCTGCTGGACGACGCATGGTGCGAGTTCCTGGCGGAGAGCCGGTTCCTGGTGGGCATCAGCATCGACGGCCCGGCGCAGTGGCACGACTTCTACCGCAAGGACCACAGCGGCAATCCGACGTTCCACCGCGCGTGGGCGGGGCTGGAGCTGCTCCGCAGGCACGGCGTGGAGTTCAACGTGCTGGTCACGCTCAACAGCGTCAACGCCCCCCACGCCGGCGACATCTACCGCTACTTCGCCAACCGCGGCATCCGGTACGTTCAGTTCATCCCCATCCTCGAGCGCGACGAGCGCGGCGGGCCCACCGACTTCTCCTGCACGGGCGAGCAGTTCGGGCGCTTCATGCTCGACGTGTTCGAGCTGTGGGCGTCGCGCGACGTCGGGCGGATCTCCGAGCGGCTGATCGACAGCGTCCTGCACTATCTCATCTACGGCACCGCCGCCACGTGCTGCTATTCCGACCGCTGCGCCAACGCCCACGTGCTGGAGTTCAACGGCGACCTCTACGCCTGCGACCACTTCGTGTATCCGGAGTGGAAGATCGGCAACCTCATGGACCGCCCGCTCACCGAGCTGGTCCGCGACCCGAGGCTGGAGGAGTTCGCGGCCCTGAAGACGCAGGTGCCCCACGCCTGCCGCAACTGCGAGTTCCTCGAATACTGCCGGGCGGGATGCCCCAAGCACCACATGCCGCTCGGCACCGACCCCGGGCGCGTGAACCACTTCTGCGAGGGGTACAAGGCGTTCTTCCGCGAGGCGCTGCCGGAGCTGAAGCGGATGGCCGAGTACTTCAAGCGGAACGAGATGCCCCCGGCGCGGGGGATGGCGGTCCCCGAAGCGACCGGCCGGGAGCAAGGGCAGCCGGCGGAGACGGCAAGCTTCCAGGCCGGGCCGCCGCCCGGCGCGCCGATGCCTCTCAAGGCCCAGCGGCACAAGGCCCCGGGGCGGAACGACCCCTGTCCCTGCGGCTCCGGCCGGAAGTACAAGCACTGCTGCGGAAAGGCATAGCAGGAATTCAGGGGAGGCGGAGGAGGCATCCGGACGACAGGCGCGTGTTGGCACGCCCTCCCGCTACGACCCGCGGTAGACGCAGCGCGACGTATCGGATTCCCAAACGGTCACGGCCGACAGGCCGGGCAGCTTCGGCTGGACGCGGTCCCAGACGTACTTCGCGATCATCTCCGACGACGCCGGCCCCAGCTCGACAACGTCATTCAGGCAGCGGTGATCGAGCGTCTCCAGCACGGGGGCCACGATCCGCTTGATCTCGTCGAAGTCCAATATCATGCCCGTGGCGGCGCTCACTTCACCCGCGAGGTGCACGTCCACCCGGTAGCTGTGTCCGTGCATACGGCGGCACTTGTGGCCTTCGGGAAGGGTCGGCAGGGCGTGGGCCGCCTCGAAGCGGAATGTCTTCACCAGCTCGGCCCGCACAGGAGCTCCTCGTTGCCGGACGCGGCCTCAGACGCCGCGGTCCCGCCCCGGCCAGATCATCTTATGAAGCTGAACGCCCAGCCGCACGTCCAATCGGTCGGCGAGGATCCACTCGGCGAGCGTGGCGGCCTCAAGGCGGCCATGAGCGGGCGAGAACGTCACCGGGCATCGCTCAGCGAGGCCGCGGGCGGCGACGGCTTCGCGGGCGAACTCGTAGTCGCCGCGGTCAGCGATGACGAACTTGGCCTCGTCGCGGGGCGTGAGGGCCTCGGCGTTCTCCCAGCGGTTGCCATCTGCCGTGCCGCTTGAGGGGCACTTGAAGTCAACGATGCGGACCACGCGCGGGTCCACCGGCGAGATGTCCTGCGAGCCGTTCGTCTCCAGCAGCGTCTCGAAGCCGGCGTCGCACAGGCGCCGCAGCAGCGCCAGCGTCCCCGGCTGGATCAGCGGCTCCCCGCCGGTGACCTCGACGCGCGGGCAGCCCAGCGCCCGAACGCGATCCACCACCGCCCCCACGGCCGTCTCCTCCCCACCCGTCCATGCGTAGGCCGTGTCGCACCACGCGCAGCGCAGGTTGCACCCCGCAAGGCGGACGAACGCACACGGCAGGCCCGCACGCGTGGACTCGCCCTGGAGGCTCAGGAAGATCTCGCTGACCTTTAACTTGCCGCCCACGCCGGCTATTGTATCCGGGCGACGCGTTCGCATTCCACGGCCCCGAGACGATGACCAGGCGATACCTCCACATGATCCTGCTGCTGGCGGCGCTGATCCGCCTCGGGCTTCTCGGCACCGCCTGGAACCACCCGGAACGCCGCCTCACGCCCGATTCCCGGGGCTACCAGCAACTGGCGATCTCGCTGGCGCAGGAGAACGCCTTCCGCCGCCACGGCCGCGCGGAGATCTTCCGCACGCCCGGGTACCCCGTCTTCCTGCTGATCGGGGCGCCCTTCGGCGCGGGCGCACTGAAGGCCGCCGCCGTCGCGCAGGTGCTGATCGACGTGATGCTGGTCTACCTGACGTTCCTGCTGGCGACGATGCTCGTGGGCGAGCGCGCCGCCCTCTGGGCCGCGGCGTTCCAAGCCGTCAGCACCGTCGCCATCGCCGCCAGCCTCCGCATTCTCTCAGACGGGCCGTATGCCTTCCTGTTCACCGTGGCCGTCTGTCTCATCGTGCATCACCTCCGCACGGGCCGGTGGTGGGCGCTCCTCGGCTCCGCCGGCGTGCTGGCCCTGGCCTGCTACATCCGCCCGGTGGGGATGGCCATGGCGGCCGTCTTCGCCGTCGTCCTGTTCTGTCGGCCGAAACGCTGGCAGCGGGCCGGGGCGTTCGTCGGCATCGTCGCTGCGGTGCTGTCGCCGTGGGTCATCCGCAACGCCGTCTCGGCCGACTACTTCGGCTTCTCCAGCTTCGGCACCGACGCGATGTATTTCTTCGCCATGCCGGAGGTGCTCGGCCGCGTCAACGACGAGAACCCCGCTGAGATCCGGCGGAACCTGATGGCGGCAAGGCCGGAGCCGGACGATCAGGGCCGCCTGCCCTCCCCCGGCGAGCTGGCCGCCCGCCGCCGGCGCGAGGCCCTCCGCGTGATTCGCGAGCATCCGGGACTGTACGCGCACCTGCACCTGCGCGGCTGCCCGGGGGTG